>JADGFH010000032.1:5237-13509 GCA_016743925.1 Labilibaculum sp. | reverse complement strand
TCCAGTGTTAGGATTAAATTGTAAGGATCTACCAAAACCACAATCTACAACCGTTGTAATTCCCTCAATGGTTAAGCTAGTTTCAGCAATCGAAGTCGCCAGTATTATTTTTCGTTTGCCCTGTTTGTTTGGCATGATAGCAGCATACTGTTTGCCTTGAGGCATTTGTCCGTATAGCGGATGAATGACAATGTCTCTGTGTTTATGCTTTAGAATTTCTTCACAGGATTTAATTTCTCCTTCTCCAGGAAGAAATACCAAAATATCACCATTTTGTTCTTTTACCGCTTTGCTTACTGTATTGGCGGTTAATTCGGGTAAATGATAAGGATCGTTTTCGCCATGATATTTGATTTCAACCGGATATTGTCGTCCCTGACTCACTACCGCAGGCGCTTTAAGTAATTTGGTAAGTTGTGGCATATTCAAGGTTGCCGACATAATCATTAAGCGCAAATCTGGTCGTAGAATTTGCTGCGTTTCCCTAGTAAGTGCCAATGCTACATCAGCAAATAAACTGCGCTCATGAAACTCATCAAAAATGATCAATCCAACACCTTCCAGTGCATTATCGCTTTGCAGCATTCTGGTTAAGATACCTTCGGTTACTACTTCCAATTGGGTGTTGGAACTAACACAATTATCGAATCGAATTCGATATCCTACACGCTGACCTACTTTTTCACCTAGTAATTCGGATAATCGCATGGCGATAGATCGAGTTGCTAATCGACGTGGTTCCAACATGATTATTTTTTGTTCGCTTAGCCATTTTTCTTCCAATAAGGCAATGGGCAATAAGGTACTTTTTCCGGCTCCCGGAGGTGCATTTACAATTAATGTATTGGATGCGGATAAGTGCTCTTTTACCTCTTCGATAATTTCGGTTATGGGCAAGTCAAATTTATATGGATCGAATTTCAAATTTCTATCATTTTTGTGTTTTGCAAAAATAGTTAATTGAAAGAAAGGATGTAGCAATTCACATGATGAATGTTGCATAAAACATGCAAAGCTTACAGACTGCATGTTTAAGGAAACATCAGTACAATTATTGCTGACATGTGTGCAAGTAATTCTAGAGGAAATTAGATTATTTTGAGGGGTTACAGATACGGTTTTTCACTAAAATTATAGAGATATCAGTATAAATCGAAATCTTAGTGAAATTGAACTGAAAAATGTCAGTATTGAAATTATAAATATCAACCCAAAAACAACTAAAAATATCAGCTTAACATTTAATGAAGAAATCATTTTTTATTAAGGTTTGACTTCAAAATCAAATTTATCTGGTTACAGTAGAATGGGATGTTATATTAAAATTGATAAGCTTAAAAATAAAATAAATCAAACTATGAAGAGGAGAATTGTAATTGTTGCCTTTATTATGGCAATAAATATTAATCTGGGAATTGCTCAGGAAAAATTACTTTCGTTAATTCCATATCCACAAAAAGTAACCCTTGTTGATAATGATTTTAATATCACTAAGAGTGTTAAAATTTTAATCGATAAATCTGATAAGGAAATGCTTCGTTTAGCTGAAGTTCTAAATAGGTCTTTAGCACAAAATTTAAAAATTACTTCGAAGGCAAGAGTATCAAAAGTAATTGAAATTGCCATTGATAAATCCTTAGCAAAGTCATCTGAAGCATATCAATTAATTGTTAACAGAAAAAATGTAAAAATTACCGCAGCTAATTATGCAGGTGTTTTTTATGGAATTCAAACGCTACATCAATTAGTAGAAGGGGATTTAATTAAAGGTGTAATGATTGAAGATGAACCAAGGTTTAAATATCGCGGATTGCACATTGATGTTTGTCGCCATTTTTTTCCTGTTGAATTCATTAAGAAATTCATAGATGTGATGGCATTTTACAAGTACAATAATTTGCATTGGCATTTAACTGAGGATCAGGGTTGGAGAATTGAGATTAAGAAATATCCAAAACTTACTGAAATTGGTAGCAAGCGTGCTCAAACTAAAATCGGACATTATGGTGATAAACTCCATGAATTTGATGGTGTGCCTGTGGAAGGTTTTTATACACAAGAACAAATTAAAGAAATCGTTGCTTATGCTAAGGGAAAATATATAAATGTAATTCCTGAGATTGAGATGCCAGGTCATGCTACTGCCGCTTTAACTTCTTATCCTCATTTGGGATGTAAAGGTGAAGATTATAAGGTAGCCGAAAATTGGGGCGTATTTCATACGATTTACTGCGCAGGTAAAGAGTCAACATTTAAATTTCTTGAAGATGTGATTGATGAAGTAGTAGAATTGTTTCCATCGAAATACATTCATATTGGTGGTGATGAAGCATTTAAAGATCATTGGAAAGAATGCCTACTTTGCAAAAAGAGAATGGAAGAGGAAGGTTTGAAGGATTTTCATGAATTGCAGTCCTACTTTATCCAGCGAATGGAAAAATACATCAACTCTAAAGGAAAACAAATTATTGGTTGGGATGAGATTTTAGAAGGCGGATTGGCTCCCAATGCTACGGTAATGTCCTGGAGAGGAATGAAAGGTGGTATTGCAGCTGCAAATATGGATCATGATGTGATTATGACTCCCGGATCTCCATGTTATTTCGATAATTACCAGGGGCCAAAAAGCGATGAGCCACTGGCTATTGGAGGAATGAATACTTTAGAGAAAGTTTATGAATTCAATCCTTTTCCAAAGGAATTACCAACAGAAAAACATCACTTTATCTTAGGAGCCCAGGCTAATCTTTGGTCAGAATATATCAAGACTGAGGATCACATGGAATACATGGCTTATCCTAGAGCTTGTGCACTGTCTGAAGTGTTATGGAGTAGTGAAAAGAAATCATCTTTTGAGGAATTTAAAAATCGTATGAAAAAGCATTACGAATTTTTAGATGCGATGAATGTGAACTATTTCGATAAAGAAAAATAAAGATATTATTAAAATGGAGTGGAATGGAAACAATAAATATAGCATTGTTTCCTACTATCAAATTCAATTATATGAATAGATTTAGAAGTTTAATTTTGTTGGTTTGTGGAGTTTTAAGTTGGCTTGGATTCCAATCATGTGAGCAAGAGAAAAAACAAGAAACAAAGCCCAATATCATTTATATTTTGGCAGATGATTTGGGATATGGCGATCTTTCTTGTTTGAATAAAGAGAGCAAAATACAAACACCAAATTTGGATGCTTTGGCTAGTCAAGCAGTTGTGTTTACCGACGCACATACAAGCTCAGCAGTCTGTACGCCAACCAGATATGGAATTCTTACAGGAAGGTACAATTGGAGATCTACCTTGAAAAAAGGTGCGTTAACAGGATTTCAAAAAAATATTATTACATCTGAACGATCTACTGTAGCTGATTTACTAAAAAAACAGGATTATGAAACAGCCTGTATAGGAAAATGGCATTTGGGTTGGGAATGGAATAATGTAGAAGCCGGAGATGATAAAATTGATTTTTCAAAACCTATCAAGAACGGACCAATCTCTTGCGGTTTTGACTATTTCTATGGATTTTGCGGTTCCTTGGATATGCCACCTTATGTGTGGGTTGAAAATGAACAGCCAACAATGGTTCCTATCAAGGGAATTGCTGGTCATAGAAAGACAAAATATGGTTGGTGGAGAGATGGTATTTGTTCAGATGATTTCAAGCATGAAGAAGTGCTGACGGAAATGACAAAACGAGCTACCAATTATATTGCTGAAAAAGCGAATGGAGAAAAAGCTTTCTTTCTATATTTTCCATTATCTGCACCTCACACACCAATTCTTCCATCGGATGAATTTAAAGGTAAAAGTGGATTGGATAGCCCTTACGCTGATTTTGTTTTGATGGTTGATTGGGTTGTAGGGGAAATTACCGAAATAGTAACGAAACAAGGAATTGTTGACAATACTATAATTGTTTTTACCAGTGATAACGGTTGTTCTCCAGAGGCTAATTTTAAGATTTTAGCGAAGAAGAACCACAATCCAAACTATAATTTTAGAGGCCATAAAGGCGATATTTTTGAGGGAGGTCATCGAGTGCCATTCTTTGTAAGTTGGCCAGCCAAAATTAAACAATCTGTTAGTGATAGGCTGATTTCAACAACTGATTTCTATGCAAGTTTAGCAGATCTTCTGAATGTACCGATGAAAGATAATGAAGGTGAGGACTCTTTTAGCATGTTAAAGGCCTTAGGTTTGAAATCAAATTATGCACAAAGAAAAAGTATGGTAATGCATTCAGGGGGAGGAGAGTTTGCCTACCGAAAAGGAGATTGGAAAGCTTGTTTTTGTCCTGGCTCAGGTGGTTGGTCATATCCACATCCTTCAAAAGATAAAGATATCATTGCTACTCTTCCTAAAGTACAACTATATTGTTTAAAAGACGATATCGCAGAGAGAAAAAATCTACAAGATGAATTGCCTGATTTAGTAGAAGAATTTAGAGATCAACTAGGGAGCATAATAACTTGTGGAAGAAGCACAATGGGAGAAGTGCAGAAAAATGATGGTCCTGAATACTGGGAACAATTGAAGTTTTTGAAAGAGAAAGAGTATTAAAATAGATATAGAATGAAATTAAATAAAATAGCGATAGTATTAGTCGCAGCATTGGCATTTATAGCTTGTAAGAAACAAGTTACAAAACCAGAGGCTTGCCTTCCAATTCCAACACAAAAACAATTGGATTGGCATGAAATGGAAATGTACGCATTTGTGCATTTTACCACCAATACTTTTACAAACAAAGAGTGGGGGTTTGGAGATGAGTCACCTGAAGTTTTTAATCCAACAGAATTTGATGCTCGTCAGTGGGCAAGAGTTGTAAAGGAAGCTGGAATGAAGGGAATTATTTTAACAGCAAAGCATCACGATGGCTTTTGTTTGTGGCCAACCAAATACAATGAACACAACCTTACCAAATCACCATGGAAAAATGGAAAAGGTGATGTGGTTAAGGAAGTTTCAGACGCTTGTAAGGAGTATGGTTTAAAGTTTGGTGTTTATCTTTCACCATGGGATAGAAATCATGCAGAATATGGACGAGAAGGCTACGTAACTTATTTCAGAAATCAATTGGAGGAATTATTGACCAATTATGGCGATGTTTTCGAAATGTGGTTCGATGGAGCTAATGGTGGAAGTGGATATTACGGCGGTGCAAATGAAAATCGTAAAATCAATACCTTAAAGTATTACAACTGGGATGAAACCTATAAGTTGATCAGGGAAATTTCTCCTAAAACTCTAGTATGGGGAATTGGCCCAGCAGAAGCCCGTTGGATCGGAAATGAAAGAGGAATTGCTGAAACAACCAATTGGAGTATGTTACGCCAGAAAGATGATTTGGCTGGAAAAGTGCGTCACAAAGAATATATGACTGGGCATATTGATGGAGAAAAATGGGTTCCTGGTGAGGCTGATGTTTCGATTCGTCCGGGTTGGTTCTATCACAAAAATGAAGACGATAAGGTGAAATCTTTGGAAGATATGGTGGATATTTACTACTCATCAGTTGGACGTAATGCTACCTTACTTTTAAATTTACCAGTTGACAGAAGAGGTTTGGTTCATGAGAATGATGAAACCCGTTTGAAAGAACTGGTGAAGGTTTTACATGCTGATTTCAAAGAAAATATTCTGAAGGATGTTGAAGTGTTGGCATCGAATGAAAGAGGAAATGATTCGGATTACGAAGCAGAAAATGCAACGGATGGAAATAAGCAAACCTATTGGGCAACAGATAATGAGGTAAAGGCTGCAAGCCTTACTTTTGAATTGGCTGAGGCTAAAGATGTGAACCGTTTATTGCTTCAGGAATATATTGCATTAGGACAAAGAGTAAAGGCATTTACTGTTGAGGCAAAAGTAGGCGAAAATTGGGTGGAAATTGCTAATGAAACAACAATTGGATACAAGAGAATTCTTCGATTCAAGAAGGTAAATGCAAGTGCATTGCGCGTGAGTATCATCGATTCTAGAGCATGTCCGTTGATTGCAAATGTGGAAGCCTTTAATGCTCCAGCGTTCATTCGTTCTCCAAAAATCAAAAGAGACAGTGAAGGTAAAGTGCAAATTGAAGCCAATCACGATGTGGAAATCTACTATACAATAAATGGTAGTACACCATCAAAAGAATCTACCAAATACCAAGGCGAATTTACCTTTGCAGATGCTGGTGCAATAAAAGCCATTTCATATAACAAGGATGCAAATAAGTACAGCCAGGAGAAGTTAATGAAATGTTCAAAAACTAAATCATCTTGGAAGGTATTATCGGTTTCCAATGGGCCGATGAATAAGGCGTATAAAATCATTGATGGAGATCCGAAAAACATCTTTAATTCTGATAATGAAGAAGTATTTAAACCAGTAGAAGTGAAAATCGACATGGGAGAAGCACAAAATATTAAAGGCTTTACTTATATGCCCCGTCAGAATGGTCATAGCTTAAATTTAATTGCAAACTATGAACTCTATACTAGTTTGGATCAAAAAAAATGGAAGAAAGTTTCATCAGGTGAATTTTCCAATATCAAGAACAATCCAATAGAGCAACATAAATTTTTCTCTTCGGTTAAGGCAAGATATTTACGTTTTATAGCCAAAACCACAGCCGATGGTACAAACCGAATTTCTATTGGTGAATTCGATGTAATACATTAACAATCAATAAGTATTTAAAGAATAATATTAAAGTTGAGTTAAGGATGGAGAACAAAATGAATTGTGAAATAGTTTTGTTCTCTTTTTTTTAACAGATCAGTAATTATCTCAATTGGATCTAATTACAAATAAAATTAAAGAATATGATTAGAAAATGTCAAATGTTTTTTGTGCTTTTCTTATTTGTTGGATTACAATTAAGCGCACAATCTTTCAGTAATAAAAAAGAACAATTCAAAAAACCCAAATATATATTTTATTTTATTGGTGATGGAATGGGCTTGTCGCAAGCAAATGTAGCCGAAGCTTATTTGGGTGCTTTAGAGCATAATAACAATGGGGTAAAGAAATTGAGTTTTAGTACGCTACCTTATACCGGATTTTTCACCACTAATGCTACAGATCGTTTCATTACAGGATCCGCAGCAGCAGGTACAGCTTTGGCCACAGGGCATAAGACGAGTTTGAACACCATTGCTATGGATGCTGCCAAACAAAAGCCATTAAAAACGGTTGCGGAAATTGCTCGAGATAAGAAATTTAAAGTTGGAATTGTAAGCTCAGTTTCTCTGAATCACGCAACACCTGCATGCTTTTATGCTCATCAGCCTACACGAAACTACTTCTATAAAATCGGTTTAGATTTAGGTAAAAGTAACTTCAATTATTTCGCTGGAGGCGGATTTCGAAATCCGGAAGGAGATGGGAAAGTGGATGATAAAAATACCATGGCAAACATGGGTATGGCTTCTGATGGCGAATTGAAAAGTAATAATGCACATCTTCATGATGTTGTGAAATCGTATGGATATCAATTGATAAACACACATAAAGAATTTAATCAATTAAAGAAAGGTGATGATAAAATTATAGCCATCACTCCTCGTATGGCAAGGGGTGAAGCTTTGCCTTATGGTATCGATCAAAAAAAGGAACGTGATATTTCTTTGGCTGATTTTACTCAAAAAGGAATTGAGTTATTAGACAATTCCAAAGGCTTTTTTATGATGGTTGAAGGAGGAAAAATAGATTGGGCTTGCCATGCTAACGATGCTGCCACAGTAATTCACGAAGTATTGGAATTCGATAAAGCGGTTAGTGTTGCTTTGGACTTTTATAAAAAACATCCTAAAGAAACCTTGATTGTTGTCACTGCCGATCATGAAACAGGTGGAATGGGATTGGGTTTTTCGGGAAAACATTATGAATCGGAATTAGCTCTATTACAACACCAGAATATTTCATATGAAAAATTCGAGGCCAAATTGAAAGATTATAAAAAGAATAACAAAGGAACATATAAAGTAGATGATGCATTGGCTATGGTTCAAGAGCATTTTGGCTTGGGAGATGACAGCAAGGGATTGGCCTTGACCAATTTTGAAAAGGAACAATTAAAAACGGCTTTCGAAAAAAGTATGATTTACCAAAAGAAAATGAAAAACAGAGATCAATTTTATTTGTTGTATGGAAGTTACGATCCTTTAACGGTTACTGCTTGTCATTTAATTTCACAAAAAGCAGGCATCGGATGGACTACTTTTTCGCATACAGCAAGTCCGATACCAGTTAGAGCAATTGGAATAGGAGCAGAACAATTTTC
>JADGFH010000032.1:0-5227 GCA_016743925.1 Labilibaculum sp. | reverse complement strand
AATGCTGATATGGGAAAAAAAGTAATTAATGTTTTAGATTAACAGGAGAGATAGGTGATTGGAGCCCACGAACCAGAGATTATAGAAAGAGATAGAGAAATAGTTGCTACTATGTTGCAAAATCAGGGATACAATACTGCTTGTATTGGGAAATGGCATTTGGGAGTGAATTTTGCAAAAAATGACAGCACTAACCATTGATTGAAGGCAAACGATGGGCCATTACTTCTTCGGCGAATATAGATTATTCGAAACCTGTAGCTGGTAGTCCAACTTATCACGGCTTTGATTACGGATATTTTATTTCGGGTTCATTGGATATGTTCCCGCATTGTTTTATTGAGAATGGAAATATCAAGGGAGACATCGAAAGACGACCTTATGGAATGACCAAGAAGAACAATCGTGGATTGAATTATCATGAAGGGGATATTGCAAAAGATTTTAAACATGTTGATGTATTAGGAATATTTACAGATAAGGCTACTAAATATATTGGGGATATGTCGAAAAAGGATGATCCGTTCTTTTTATATTTCCCAATGACTGAACTATATACGCCTTGGGTATCAACAAAAGAATTTATTGGAATATCGCAAGCAGGATATTACGGTGATTTTGTTGTAATGGTCGATGCCATGATCCACAGAGTATTGCAGAGTATCGATGATGCCGGAATCCGTGAAAATACCATTGTGATTATTACTTCGAATAATGGTTCGGATCAGTAAGGCTATGAATCAAAGAAATTTAATTACAAATCGAATTATGGAAGAAGAGGTCAAAAAGCAGGTATTTATGATGGAGGTTTTCATGTCCCTTTCTTTGTAAGATGGCCAAAAATGGTACAAGCAGGAATTGTTAGCGAGGAGGTAATTAGTACGGTTGATTTGTATGCTATTTTAGCGGAGGTATTGGATGTAAATATCGATAAAAATACTGCAGAAGATAGCTATAGTATTGTTCTAGTTTTAATGGGAGAGAAATCGGATCAAAGTCTTAGAAAAGCAACAGTATATCATTCGTTTGCAGTGAGATATGCAATTCGTAAAGACAAATGGAAATATATCGATAAAAACGATGATTTCTCATTTACATCGCTAAAAGGAGAATTGTATAATGTAGAAATAGACCCAATGGAATCGGTTGATTTGTTTGGGGAAGAACCAATAATTGTGGCAGAAATGCAAGCTTTATTAGATCAATATAAGAATTCAGGACGTAGTGTAAAACGATAATAAAATCAGGTTGAGTTAAAAAAGAATTTAAGACATAAAGAAATGAATCAACTGTTTCAGAAAATAATTGGGCAAGTCTTCCTGTTAACCTTAATAGGACTGTCTTTACTCGGTTTAAGTGAATTAAAAGCAGAACAAAAAAAATAGAGAAACCAGGCAGCCGCATATTATTTTCATTATGACTGATCAGCAGCGAGGCGACTGTATAGGTGTTCAAAATGATAAAATACAGACGCCTAATATTGATGGTATTGCAAATAATGGAGTTTGTTTTACCAATGGGTTTTCTTCGGCTCCAAGTTGTACACCAGCAAGGGCAGGATTACTAACTGGGTTGTCACCGTGGAATCATGGGATGTTAGGCTATTACAAAGTGGCTCGAAAGTACAAGTTTGAAATGCCTAGAATGTTAGGTAATTTGGGCTATTATACTTTTGGAATTGGTAAAATGCATTGGTTTCCGCAAAAGAGTTTGCACGGATTTCATGGAACTTTGGTAGATGAAAGTGGACGTGTGGAACAAGATGGATACGTGGGTGATTACCGTAATTGGTTTAAGTTGCAGAGAACAGGTGATGATCCAGATAAAACAGGAATTGGGTGGAACGAACATCGAGCAGGGGTTTATCAGTTAGATGAGAAATTGCATCCAACATATTGGACAGGGAAAACTGCTGTTGATTTTATTCAAAATTATTCGCAAGATAAACCATTGTTCTTGAAGGTGTCTTTTTCTCGACCACACAGTCCTTACGATCCACCACAACGATATCTGGATAAATATAAAAATGTTGCAATACCAAAGCCAGCCATTGGCGAGTGGGCTGAGGAATTTTCCAATTACGAGAATAAGGCGGATGCTGCTTTTGGCGATTATGGAGTGGAGCATGCAGTAAAATCGCGCCGATATTATTATGCTAATATTACTTTTATTGATGATTAGATTGGAGAGATTATCACGGTTTTAAAGCAGAAAGGAATGTACGAGAATGCAATTATCTGTTTTACATCCGATCATGGAGATATGTTAGGAGATCATCATCATTGGCGGAAAACCTATGCTTATCAGGGGTCGGTACATATTCCTTACTTGTTTCAGTGGTCGGCTTGGATGAAATCGGAAGTGAAAAGAGGATCTAAATTGGAACAGCCTGTAGAGTTGAGAGATTTTCTGCCTAGCTTTTTACATGCTGGAGGAGCAGAAATTCCATTGGAAATGGATGGGGAATCGGTTTTAAACCTGATTCAGGATAAAAAAGCCGAGTGGCGTGAATTTATCGATATGGAACATGCTACTTGTTACCGAAAGGAGAACTATTGGTGCGCATTGACAGATGGTAAAATCAAATATATTTGGTTTATCAGATCGGGAGAAGAACAATTGTTCGATTTGGAAAAAGATCCGCAGGAAATTCACGATTTAACGAAAGACCGGAAATACCGAAAAGTATTGGTCAAATGGCGTGACAGAATGGTCGCACACCTTTCGGAAGGAGGTGAAGATTTTGTGAAAGAAGGGAAATTGATAAGCAAAAAGAAAACATTGCTACTGAGTCCAAACTACCCCGAGGCTAAGGAAATCGATTTAAAATATTGGCAAAAAGAGTTGAAGAATTCATACAAGTAAAAGAAATGAAAAAAATTATGATATCTTATCATTATTTTAGGGGCATTTTGTAATGCTAAGAATCTTGAATTAGAAGGTTATTTTAGAATTGATAAATATGGTAATAATAATGCGTTTTGGAGAGGACAAAATAGAAATGTAACCCATGCAGCAGCTAGTTTTCAAAGCATAGGTTTTCGCTTGGTAAAAGAGAAATAAGGGGTTTTTTGTTTAAAATTTGAATTAATGGTTGTCTGGTTTTACTGGGCAACCATTAATTTATGCCACTTATTTTGAGATATTGCTAATATTCTTTTGCTTTTTATTTATTGCCGTAAATTCAATAACAATTAATGCAATTGAAATGAGAAACATCACAATGAAAATAAATATAGTTGAAATTAATATAAAAAAGAATTTATTAGAGTATTTGTACTTATAGTTGTAAAGTATTTTCATAGTATGTTGTTATTCAGACGAATAGAAGGTCGAGAATTATTTGGATGAAGCTGCATTATTGTAGAGATCTTTTATTTCTATAATGCACTTAATTGATATGGACAAAGGTGTATCATATTGCACTGATGATAAAACAAAACGTAATTATTTACAGTCTCATCAAACGAAGTTAAAAAAGTTAACAAGATAATTTTAATTTCTGATAGGACCCGACTGGTATCCGTAGCTTCAAAAGCTATATCAAATAGGGAAACAAAATTAAACTCAATAAATAAGGCTTGAATCAATAATAATCCAAGCCTTATTTATGAAGGCGTAATTACCAGTATGTTATTTATTTGCCGATACAAAAGTTCTTGAATATGTTCCCTAAAACTTCATCAGTAGATATATCTCCAGTAATCTCGCCAAGGAAATGAAGGCATTCTCGAATGTCTTGAGCAAGGAAATCGGTAGGGATCTGGCCTTCTAATCCTGTATTCACTCTATCGATACTTCCTAAGGCATCTTTAAGCGCTTCGAAATGGCGAATGTTGGTCACAATCACATCTTGCTCGTTAATAGTACCCATGTTTACTGTTTTTAGCAGCTCGTTGGTTAAGGAGTCGATGTTTTGCTTATGTATTGCAGATATAAAAAGCAATTTGTCATCTGCTTGTATGCCTATTAAACTATTGGCAAATCCTTGGGGATCTGGAATCAAGTCAATTTTATTGATGCAAACTACCAAATGCTGTGCTTCACGATCAATAGCTTCATTTACTTTAAGAATCGAATCATTTACATCTTCAATATTACGGTCGGCATCAATCAGTAGAAGAACGATTTGAGCTTGTTTCATTTTGCTGTAAGTACGCTCGATTCCCATGCTCTCAATTTTATCCAGAGTGGTTCGAATACCTGCAGTATCGATAAATCGAAAGGTTATCCCGCCTAGATTAATGGTATCTTCAATCACATCACGCGTAGTTCCAGCAATATCGGAAACTATGGCACGATCTTCATTTAAAAGAGCATTTAAAAGTGTAGACTTTCCAACGTTGGTATTACCGACAATAGCAACGGGAACACCATTCTTAATTACATTGCCCAACTCAAAAGAATTAACCAGTTTTTGAATTAATCCTTGAATTTCATTTACTAGATTGGTTAATTGCGAACGATCAGCAAATTCAACATCTTCCTCACCAAAATCGAGTTCTAGTTCAATTAAGGAGATAAAGTTTAGTAAACGTCCACGTAAATTGGCAATTTCGTTTGAGAAACCACCACGCATTTGCTGAAGAGCAACTTTATGAGCAGCCGCCGAATTCGAAGCAATTAAATCTGCAACAGCTTCTGCCTGCGATAAGTCCATTTTACCATTTAAAAAAGCACGTTGCGTAAACTCTCCTGGATTAGCATTACGAGCACCATTTTTAAGTAATACTTGTAAAATACGATATTGAATAAAAGGAGCTCCGTGGCAAGCTATTTCGATACTGTTTTCGCCAGTGTAGGAGTGAGGTGCTTTAAAAACACTTACCAAAACCTCGTCGATAATATCTTTTTCATCTTGGATAGTGCCAAAATGAACGGTATTCGCTTTTTGTTCTGCAATAGGCTTTTTGCTTGCAGCAACAAACACCTTATCGCAAATTGTTAGAGCTTCTGCTCCAGAAAGGCGCACGATTGCAATTGCTCCATTACCAGGAGCTGTAGAAATCGCACATATAGTTGATTGATCAATCATCGAATTCTTTTATAATTATTGTGCAAAGATAAAAGATTTAACAATGAACATATCTAATTGTACAATGAATAATAAAGACATTTTCAAATTTTTAAACATGCATACGTTTTGTTTGAACGGTTGTCAACTGGAAAAGTCCGGAACTGACAGGGGCTTGTTTAAGGCCCGTCTAATTTTTTTTATGTGCCTTCT
>JADGFH010000736.1 GCA_016743925.1 Labilibaculum sp. | reverse complement strand
TGTTCTATTACTAACCCTAAAATTTAACTATGAGATTAATGAATCGAATTAAGTAATTCATTAAATCTATATTCTATTACGCGTGACTTGTAAAAAAGTTTTGCTCAAAAAATGATTTTCTGTCTGATTAAGAGTGACTTGTTTTCATAAAATAAACAGTTTTCCTTTTTTTATAATGCTTTGCGGAGGAAGAAAAAAAATAAAAAAAAATCAGGAAAAAGACAAAATAGTCTCTTTTTCCTGATTTAATGTAAGAAACACACGCATAGGTGTTTAAGCTTCCTTAAAATTCATTTTCAATTACTAGACTTAAAATATCTTTAAGATCTCTGTTCATTGCAGCAACTTGTTTTGGAATGAAACTGTTGGCTGTCATTCCTGGAATTGTGTTTGCTTCCAGTATGAAAATTTCATTTTTTTGAATCATGTAATCCACACGAACAATTCCCTTGCATTTTAATGCATCATAGACCTCAGAAGATAGATTTTGAATTCGAAGAGTTAGATCGTCAGATATTCTAGCAGGAGTAATTTCTTCTGCCATATTTGGATCGTACTTAGCTTCGTAATCAAAGAATTCTTTTTTTGGTAAAACCTCCGTTACCGGGAAGATAATGGATTCCTTTTTTGTTTTGACCAACCCACAAGTAAATTCTAAGCCATCAATAAATTCTTCTATAATAACTTCGTTTCCTTCGTTAAAAGCGTTGTGAATTGCATCTTTTAAATCTTCAACTCGTTTTACTTTTGAGATTCCAAAGCTCGATCCATCAGCATTTGGCTTTACAAAACATGGCATTCCAAGTGTTGATTCAATTTCAGTAAGAGAGAATTCTTGTCCCTTTTTCAGCAATACTGATTTAGCAATGTTAAAGTTGAATGATTTTAGAAAAGAATTGCATGCATGTTTGTTAAAACTTAGCGAGCTGCTTAATACGCCACAAGTAGAATGAGGAATGTTGAGCAGTTGAAGATATCCTTGCAAAATTCCATTTTCACCAGGAGTTCCATGAATTCCTATGTAAGCAAAATCAAAATTGATTTTTTCTCCATTTTTAGAGAAGCTAAAATCATTTCGATCTACAGGATAATTTTGACCTTCAATTTTCACATTCCAGTCCATTCCCTTTAAAGTGATTAGGTAAGGAGTGTACTTTTTTGGATCTAAGCTTGCGAATATATGATTTGCAGTTTGAAGTGAAATTTCAAATTCGGCAGAATCACCACCAGCAATTACAGCAATAGTTCTTTTCATTGTGCATTATATATTTTTAGTCTTCTTCTTCGTCTTCTACTTCAATAGGTCTGTTAGATGTGTAATCTCTCCATTTCTGGATTAGAGTAGCCATATCTTCAGGAATTTCCGATTCGAATGAGATATACTCTTCAGTTACAGGATGAATGAAACCTAATGTTTTGGCATGAAGAGCTTGTCTAGGACAAATCTTAAAACAATTTTGTACAAACTGTTTGTATTTTGTAAAGGTTGTACCTTTTCTAATTGTATCTCCACCATATTCAGAATCGTTAAAAAGTGGATGACCAATGCTTTTAAAATGAGCTCTAATTTGATGCGTTCGGCCAGTTTCTAAGATACATTCTACCAAATTAACATAGCCAAGTCTCTCAAGCACTTTGTAATGAGTTACTGCGTGTTTTCCGTATTCGCCATCAGGGAAAACATCCATTATCTTTCTGTTCTTTATATTTCTTCCTATGTGCCCGGTAATCGTTCCTTCGTCTTCGTCAAGATCTCCCCAAACTAGTGCGCGGTATTTACGATCACTTGTTTTGTTGAAAAATTGCAAAGCCAATTTGGTTTTGGCTTCTTCTGTTTTAGCAATGACCAAAATTCCCGAAGTGTTTTTATCAATTCGATGAACCAATCCTGGACGTGGATCTTTAGTTTTAAAAATAGGCACATTTTCTAAATGAAAAACCAATGCATTTATAAGCGTTCCTGTATAATGACCGTAAGAAGGGTGCACAACCATTCCAGGTTTTTTATTTACGATAAGAAAAGCATCGTCTTCATAAACAATATCTAGAGGAATATCTTCTGCGATGATTTCAATCTCTCTAGGCGGATAGCTTAGTACAATAGTAATTACATCGTTTGGTTTAATCTTGTAGTTTCTTTTAACTACAACATCATTAACTAGGATATTACCATTGTTTGCAGCATCTTGAATTTTATTTCTAGATGAGTTCATCATGCGGGCAACCAGAAATTTGTCAATCCTTAACGGACTTTGGCCAGGATCTACTTCGAAGCGAAAATGTTCGAATTGTTCTTTTGTAGCATCAAAATCTTCTTCGGAATTGAAATTATCTATTGGTTCTTTATCAGTCATTTTCTAAAATTGTTTAGTAAAGCAAGTTGCTTAAACGTCGTTGCAGTATCGAATCGGCTTGATGAAGCTTTATAGAATCACGTGTTAGCCAAATGTTTATATTTGATCCTGCTTTAATTCTTCGATTCTCATTAAAAGCTGGATCTTGTTTCCATACTTTTGCTTGAATAGAATCAAAGTGATTGGTGATCGTATGATCGAATTTAATCTTTCCTAAATTTAAATTGGAAAGGATAATTTTTTCTTTAGCCTGAGCAGTCGATTTACCTACTAAGTTAGGTGCAATAATTCCAAGATTCGATCCTTTTCCTAATACTAAATCTACAGTTGCTCCTTTATTAATCATACTTCCAGCATGAATTGTATCTCCTTTGTATTTTGGAAATAGAACCAAATTGAAGAATTGATTCTCAGCATACTCTAATTTACCAATTTTAAAACCATTTGTAACTAATAGCTCGTATGCTTGTCTAAAAGAATTATCAACCAAGTTTGGAAAACGAACCTGTTCTGGTTTCATTGAGTTGATCGTTAAGAAAATATTTCTCTTTCTCTTTACGATAGCTCCTGCCAAAGGTCTTTGATCAAGAACAGTTCCTGGTGCAAAATCAGAATTATAAATTGAATCATAAATCGTATAACGAAGCTGATCCGTCTTTATTTCTGCGTCTGCTTCTTCAAGACTCATACCATATAGATCAGGCACCTTTAATTCTTCGCCATGATGTGTGTACCATCCAAGACTTAATAATGTAATCCATACTAAGGCTATGCTTGTAACGAGTGCAATTCCTACTTGTATTAGAAAGAGTTTGCTTCTGAAGAATTTTGCTGATTTCATCCTCTAAGTGGGCTTTTGTTTTCTTTATAGATAACTTATTTGCAAAAGTAATTATTGTTTAGCTTTTACATTCTACAAAAATAGCAGAGATTTTTAGATTACAGAAAAAAAAATAAGCAAAGCATTACTAAATTCTTGATTTGAGTAAAAGCCATA
>JADGFH010000735.1 GCA_016743925.1 Labilibaculum sp. | reverse complement strand
GTAACCTGCCAAACTGTAGCTATTGGTTAGTGTAAATATTCTACTGAAAAACAAGGGCGCAATGGCACTCGAAAATACAATTAGTGACATAGACAAACCGCTGATTGCGCCTAAATGTTCCCTTCCATAAAAACGAGGCCAGGTAATTGCAGCGATCACCGAAAACAGTCCGCCCATTACACCATTTCCCAGAATTAGCACATAAAATCCAATTTCATATTTGAGAATAGCAACACCTAAACTAGCAAGTAAACAACCAAATAGAAATACGATCAGGATTTTTTGCATTCGTATATAATCGCTGAGAATATTTCCAGCAATAGCGGTTATTATTGAAATGATGGATGCGGGAACAAAAACACTCAATGCTTTTTGTTCAGAATAACCACAAGACTCAAAAATAGAGATTACATTAAATGTAAAGCCTGTGATAAAAAAAGCATTAAAACTTAGACCCAGTGCGAAAACCCAAAATACCCATGTACTTCGAGCTTCTTTTAAGGTGTATTGCTTTTTTGTCTGGAACGTAGGATTGTTTTTCTGCTTAGGTACAATTATTTTTCCATCTGGAATTAGTCCACATTCTTCTGGATTGTCTCGATAAAAAATATAGGCAAACAAAACAAATAACAGAGTCAGAAAAGCCAATATTTGATAAGCTATACTCCAATCGAATTGACTTATTATAAGAGCTATAAACAATGGGGAGACAGCAAAGCCAAAAGATTGAAAAGCACTGGAAATACTATTTGCCAGACCTCTTCTTTGGTCGAACCATTTCATGATTAGGTTTCGAGATGCTAGTGTTAATACTCCTTGTCCAGAAAAGCGTAAGAAAAAGAATAGAAGAGAAATAAAAGTGAAGGAAACAATAGAATATTTAACCCCACTAAATTGTGATAAAGAACTGGAAACAGTATCCGAATAGGAGAATAAAAATAAGGTAATAGCCAAGCATAAGGCGGCCATTATAGCCGTAAATCGAGCTCCATATTTATCGTATATTTTCCCTGCATAGGTTAGGAATAGTGAACTTCCAACTGTTCCTATTAAGTAGGCCGAACTCAAAGCATCTCTGCTCAATTGTAGAGAATCCATTAGGTAATTGGTAAAAACTGAAACGCCCATGGTTTGCCCTGGAATACTACACAATACTCCTATGGTACCAGCAATCATACTAATCCACCCATAAAAGAATGGAAACTTTTTAGGAGCAAAGGGGGAATTTGGATTTCTTTTCAAAATTGTAATTATTAAGATCTGTATTATAAAGAGCTATTTTCTTTAATCCAATTGCAAACATCTTCGAAACGATGGTTTTCAAGGAACGAAAAATGCTTCAACTGTTTTAATTTTAATCGAGTAAAACTTGGCGTGTTAATTCCGCATAAATATTTAGCCAGCAATTCACTAGTGCATTTATCACCCAATTTTTCGATTGCTTGTTGGCACAATTCTTCAAAATTGTGTTCGCTTAGAACTGTTAGTTGATTTGAATATTCAATTTTTACACTTCCAGTATTGCAAACAGAGCAATGTCCACATTTTTGCCATTCAGGATTTTCACCAAAATAATTTGCCAATTTTTTGCTTAAACAGCTTTCCGATTCAAAAAGGGCTAACATTTCACGAATCCGATTTACTTCTACTTTTTCTTTTTCCTTGAAACTAGTGTATAGTTCTTCGGCAAGTTCATCAATGTCAAAATTTGGATTCGTTACGGCAAAAACATCAACCATCACTTTTGCCTCTAAATTAATTATTTGTTGCGCATCAAAATATTCTAGAGCCGATACGATTCGATTTCGATCAGTTGCATAATTTTCACTGATGGTATCAAAATTTACCGTAATCCATTTTCTAGCTTTTGGGGAATGATCGAAAATTGCTTGAATAAACTTCTTTCGTTCTCCTTGAAAGTTTTCTACGATACTTTTTTCGTCCTTATTTAAGCTAAATCGATAGTCAGCAAAATAACTGAATTGAGGTTTGATAATTCCACGCATCTCCATGTAAACCAGTAAGGTCTTTATTGGAAGAATACGAATATTGCTAACAGATGGAAGTGTATTTAGCTTGATTTCCCAACTGGTTTCAGCCTTTTTTATGCGGGTGAGAATCTCTTTTATGCCTGATAGGGCAGGTGTGTCTCCAAATATGAAATTCTCAAGCACATTAACATTGTCATGATTTGCCAAAACAATGCAATCGGATTTTTCTCCATCTCTTCCAGCTCTTCCAATTTCTTGCGAATAGTTTTCTGTTGACTTTGGTAAGTCGTAATGGATTACATATCGAATATTACTCTTATCGATTCCCATTCCAAAAGCAATTGTTGCAACAACACAATTTATTTTGTTATCCATGAACTGATTTTGAATGTCCTCTCGGTTTTCACTTTTTAATCCAGCATGGTAAGCTTTTGAACTTATTCCTTTCGAAGCTAAAATAGAGGAAACTATTTCGGCTGTTTTTTGTTGCGTTACATAAACAATTCCGCATTCATTTTTTCTTGTTTTTAGCAAGGAGATTAATTGTTTGTTCTTTTGGGATTGATTAATAGGAATTACTTCCAAATTTAGATTCGATCGATAAAATCCAGTAATGCTAACTTGCTCTTTTGGAATTGAAAACTTTCGAGACATATCTTCAATGACCTTTGGCGTAGCGGTTGCGGTTAGTAAGAGAACTTGCTTGGCTTTAAATTCATTTTTATAATCAGGCAGTTTTAGGTAATCAGGCCTGAAATTGTGTCCCCATTCCGATATACAATGTGCTTCGTCAACTACCATTAAGGATATTGGAATTTTCTTTAGAAATCTGCGAAAGCGTTCATTTTTAAATCTTTCTACCGAAATCATTAATATTTTATGTCGTTTGGCGCGAATTCCATTCATGATATCCTGTTCTTCTTCTTTCGAGAGAGAAGAATCTATTCGTACGCCAGATATATTTTTGGACTGCAAAAAGTCAATTTGATCTTTTATTAAGGCCAATAAAGGAGAAACGACTAGGGTTAATTCAGGTAATTCAAGAGCTGGCAACTGATAGCATAAAGATTTACCAGAACCTGTTGGAAAAATTGCTATTGCAGATTTTCCATCAAGTACGTTAGAAATTACCTCTTCCTGACCTGGTTTAAAAGTTGAAAAACCGAATTTATCCTCTAATAGATCGTGTAACATATTTTATAGTAATGATTTGAAGAAGAGAATTACATGGAATCAAAATATTATCTATATAAGAATTTTCTTCAAAAATTTGAACATCGAAATTAGTCAAATATTACTAGATAAATGGATAATTTGAGAAAACTAATGGCAGGATTTCTTTCTGTTAAAATAGTGTAAAGA
>JADGFH010000734.1 GCA_016743925.1 Labilibaculum sp. | reverse complement strand
CCTTATAAGTATCGTGAACAGGAGAAACGTTAAAGTTTCCGAAGTTATTTTTGTACGATATGGTTTCGGCACCTGGAATGTAGGACATAGCCGAAATTACATCTAGCTTTTCGATAGACTTTTTTAAATTCAGATAGTCATCATTAACCATTTGAATTCTTTTTCCTTCAGGTGTTCCTTTGTATGCTTTAGTGGTTCTTCCTCCGTAAATTTGCATACTGTTAGTAGCATCTTGAGCAAAAACCGAAGTCATCCCATTTCTTAGACCTCTTCCAGCACCCAAAAGAAAAATCAACATGAAAATTCCTGTTGCAACCGAGAATCCTGTTAGAATGGTTCTGGTCTTATTTTTTCGGATGGTACTAAATATTTCGTGCCATTTATCTCTGTCGAACATAGCTTAATTGTAGAGCGTTTTTTTGATTAGATTGCCTTATGCTTGGTGACTTTGAATTGTCTCTGAACTATTGATTTTTTTATTTTCAATAATTGATTCAATTCTACCATCTTTGAGATTAATGATGCGATCTGTCATATGGGCAATGTCATTTTCGTGCGTTACGATAATAACAGTAATACCACTTGCGTTAATTTCTTTAAGGATATCCATTACCTCAACAGAAGTTTTAGAATCTAAAGCTCCTGTTGGTTCATCGGCTAAAATTATTTTAGGTTTTGTTATAATCGATCGAGCAATTGCTACTCTTTGTTTTTGACCTCCAGAAAGTTCATTAGGCATGTGTTCGGCCCAATCTTTAAGACCTAACTTATCGAGGTAATCAACTGCCATTTTATTTCTTTTTTTTCTCGATACTTTTTGGTAATACAATGGAAGTGCAACGTTTTCCATTGCATTTTTAAAAGAAATTAAATTGAACGATTGAAATACAAATCCCAAAAGATCATTTCGAAGCTTGGCAGCTTTCGTTTCACTCATGGCTTTTATTTCCTCCTGATTTAAAGTGTATACTCCATCATCATGATTATCTAGGAGCCCAAGAATGTTTAAAAGTGTGGATTTACCAGAACCAGAAGATCCCATAATAGAAACCAATTCACCTTCTTTTATGTGTAAATCGATCCCCTTTAAAACATGCAACTTGTTAGTTCCAGTAATATACGATTTATGAATGTTTTGTAATTTGATCATAATAGCTAGTGGTATTTGTAAATCTGTATACAATGTTACTGTTAAACGATCATATTGCAAACAAATTTAGATAAACGCATTTTTTTATCGACAAACCAGTAAATATGACTGATAAGGTCTAATTGTAATCGATAAATAAGTATAGAAAAAATTCACCTCAAATTTCCCTTGTACAATCAATAGATATGCCATAGGTGTAATCGTATTGATTTTAAGTGTGTTAACTCGCTTTGAGTATCTTAGTGCTAGTTCAATTGTGTCCGTAAATATTACATGCACTGTACGATAGTGTACGCTATGTTAATCAAAAATAAGTTAAACTATGCTTGATTTTATTAATAAATGTGAATTATTACGAACTCAAGTGATCAAAGAAAATATATTAATGTATTTTTAGATTTTTAAATGAAAAAGATGAAGTGGAATAGCTTATTATCGGCAAAACGATTTGGTCAAGAAGACCAGTTTTCTTCTGTGCAGCAGATAGATATTAGATCTCAATTTCAACGCGATTATGATCGATTGATATTTTCGTCGCCATTTCGAAGATTACAAAATAAAACACAAGTATTTCCGCTCCCTGGAAGTATTTTTGTACACAATAGATTAACACATAGTTTGGAAGTTTCTAGTGTAGGTCGATCTTTAGGAAATGCGCTTGCTGATAGGCTAATACAACTAAATTTATCAGAAGATCTCTCAAGTATAAAGGAAATTGGAAGTATTGTGGCTGGTGCGTGTTTAGCACATGATTTGGGAAATCCTCCTTTTGGACATTCTGGAGAAAAAGCTTTATCTCATTTCTTTTCAGATGGAAAAGGCAAAGACTTACGTGTGAAGTTTACAGACGATGAGTGGGCTGACTTAACCAATTTTGAAGGAAATGCAAATGCCTTACGTTTGTTAACTCACGCTTTTAAAGGCAGAAGGAAGGGTGGTTTTGCTTTAACTTATTCGAGCATTGCTTCTATCGTAAAATATCCTTGGGAGAGCAATAAAATAGAAGTTGTTAAAAAAAGGAAATATGGTTTTTTTCAGGCTGAGAAAGAAGATTACCTGAAAATTGCAAAAGAATTGGAAATTCCTGAATTATCGGATGGAATTTATGCGCGATTTCCTTTGGTTTACTTGGTTGAAGCTGCTGATGATATTTGTTATCAGGTGATGGATATTGAGGATGCTCATAAATTAAAAATTTTGAGTACAGAGGAAACGAAAGAATTGTTGTTGAGTTTTTATCATCCCGATAAGGATAAAGCTACTTTTGATAAGATTGCAGAAACCTGTAAAGAGGTAACCGATATAAATGAGCAGATTGCATATATGCGTGCTGGTGTTATTGGTAAACTGGTGTCGGAATGTGTTGCTGTATTTGTGAACAACTATGACCTTATCATGAGCGGGCAATTTAAATCTACTCTGATTAAGGAAATTAATGAAGATGCTTTAAAAGCTTATAAAATTTGCACGAAAGTCGCTATTTCCAGAATTTATCGTCACCGATCGGTTGTTGAGATTGAGTTGGCTGGTTATAAAATTTTGGGCACATTGCTTGAAGAGTTTGTTACGGCAGTATTAGAACCAGATAATTTCTACTCGAAAAATCTCTTGTCTTTAATTCCAGAACAGTATGATGTGGAGTCAGCTACTGATTATGGGAAAATCATGTCGATTTTGGATTTTATATCTGGCATGACCGATGTTTTTGCATTGGATTTGTATCGAACCATAAAGGGAATCGAACTTCCTGGCATTAATTAATATGTGATGTTTTCTCAGAATTCAATTCCTTAGATTTTAATAATTGATTGTATGAAATACCTATTTTCTTTACTGATTATCTACGCCTTATTAATTGGTTCTGCCTCGGCACAAATTGAATGGTTAAAATCAAAATCGGTTGAATCGAAGATTAGCTTTGAAATGCCCGAAAAGCCATTCGTGCAAAGAAAAGAAATGAATGATATTACCGTAGAGGTATTTAGTTACAAGGATGCAGTTACAGTTTTTGGTGTTGTTGCTTCTAATTTCTCGGATGTAGGATTGGATTTTTCTCATTCCGATCCAACAGAATATTATAACGAGATGAAGGAGGGAAGCTTGGTAAGAGGAAGTACCGTTTTAATTTCTGAAAATTCGGTAGCTTATAAAAGAATGTTGGGAAAAGAGATTGTTTATACTCAAATGGTAGGAAAACATGAATACACCTATTT
>JADGFH010000733.1 GCA_016743925.1 Labilibaculum sp. | reverse complement strand
GTAAGAGAATAGGTTGCGAATCTAAAAATTAGGCTAACGAACCGTACTGGAAGTTTAGATAACCGAAAGGGAAGTATAACGAACCTAAACAGAATGGTTGACAACCTATTGCTTAGGGTTTGCCAACCTAATGATAGGTTTATATAAGGTGAAAGTTTAGGTTATGAACCTCAAAATTGGGCTTTCTGGAACTTTTGTAAATGATTGAACACGGATAAAAAGATTTGTGAAGACTCGTTAAATCCGTACAATATGTGTTCCAGTAAAATAGAACACAGATGTAACGAATGTGACGGATAAACACCGATAAAAATTCGTAGTGATCCGTTTAATCTGTGTTATTAGTGTTCCAATAATTAAGAATACAGATGTAACGAATGTAACAGATGAACACTGATGAAAAGATTTGTGGAGATTCGTTTTATCCGTACAATTCGTGTTCCATTTTAAAATAAGTAAGCAATGAAACATTTCGTTAAACAACCCGATGCCATGGACTGTGGTCCTGCTTGCCTGTGTATGATTGCTGCTCACTATGGGAAGCAATTTACATTGGAGAGTTTGCGTGCTTCGGCATTTATTGGGAAAGATGGCGTGTCACTTTTGGGTATCAGTAAGGCTGCCGAGCATATTGGTTTACGAACTGTAGGCGGTCGGATTACTTTTGATAAATTGGTTGATAAAGCCGTTTTGCCCTGCATTGTGCATTGGAATCAGAATCATTTTGTAGTCGTTTACAAAATTAAGAAAATACGCAAGGGCTATAAAATTTATGTAGCCGATCCAGGCAAGGGATTGCTTACATATGACAAAGCGGAATTTTGCGATCGCTGGCTTAGTACCCAAACGCAAGGTGAAGAAAAAGGTGTTGCTTTGTTGCTAGAACCTACCTATCTTTTTTATGAGCAAGAGGGTGATACTTTACTGAACCAAAATCGGTTTTTATTTTTGTGGAAATACCTGACAAAATATCGACGTTTTTTCAGGCAGCTTATTTTAGGCTTACTTATTGGAAGTATCTTGCAATTGTTTCTTCCTTTTCTCACCCAAGCCATCGTAGATACCGGGATTAATGGTAAGGATATCCATTTTATATGGTTGATACTTATTGCCCAAGCCATGTTAATATTTAGCCGTACGGCTATTGCTTTTATACGCAATCGTATTTTATTGCACATCAGTACCCGCATTAATATCTCATTAATTTCCGACTTTTTCATCAAACTGATGAAGTTGCCCATGCATTTTTTTGATACCAAATTATTGGGCGATCTTTTGCAACGCATCGAAGATCATCGTCGTATTGAGCGATTTCTTACAGCACAAACATTGGAGCTGCTTTTTTCTGTGTTTAGTTTTCTGACTTTCGGTGTGGTTTTACTCATCTATAGTTTGGAAATTTTCCTTGTATTCTTAGTGGGAAGTATTTTTTATGGTGTGTGGATATTGATATTCTTAAAGAAACGACGCGTGTTGGACTATAAGCAGTTTGAACAACAAGGGCTTAATCGGAATGTGGTGTATCAGCTTATTAATGGTATGCAGGAAATTAAATTGCAAGGTTGTGAACAACGCAAGCGTTGGGAATGGGAAGATGTACAGGCAGATTTGTTTGCTGTGAATATGCAGTCGCTCTCCCTGCAACAGAATCAAGAAGCAGGTAGTGTGCTGATCAATGAATTAAAGAATATTCTTATTACAGTATTAGCAGCCACTTTTGTGATAAATGGGCAGTTGACCTTGGGGATGATGTTAGCCGTGCAGTATATTATGGGGCAATTGAATAGCCCGGTAGAGCAAATTATGAACTTTATTTACCAGTGGCAAGATGTGAGTATCAGTTTGGATCGAATGAATGAAATTCACACTCAAGACAATGAAGAAAATAAGACCCGTATGCTTGCTGAATTGCCTGATAATAAAGCATTTCATATTAAAGACCTTTGTTTTAAATACGAAGGAGCACAGTCTGATTATGTCTTGAATAAACTCAATTTAACCATACCTGAGGGTAAGGTAACCGCCATTGTAGGGGCTAGTGGTAGTGGTAAAACCACACTTATAAAGTTACTTTTGGGGTATTATTCTCCTCAGGAGGGAGTTCTTCAGGTTGGTACGGAAAATTTGGAAGCTTATAACCTGTCGTGGTGGCGTATGCAATGTGGGGCAGTAATGCAAGAGGGCTACTTGTTCTCTGAGACCATTGCTCGAAACATTGCTGTATCTGATGATACTCCCGATTTAGAGCGTCTTCGGTATGCAGCCCAAATCGCCAATATTGCTGATTATATTGAAGCTTTGCCTTTAGGTTATAATACTGTGATAGGGCAAGATGGGCAAGGGGTGAGCCAGGGACAACGGCAACGTATTTTAATTGCAAGAGTGGTGTATAAAAATCCATCGTTCTTATTTTTCGACGAAGCCACCAATGCTTTGGATGCGAATAATGAAAAAGCGATTGTAGAAAATCTTTCAGCTTTTTATAAAGACAAAACGGTTGTGGTTGTTGCACATCGCTTAAGTACAGTTAAAAATGCTGACCAAATTGTGGTTTTAGATCAAGGCGAAATTGTAGAGGTCGGTAATCATGTAGAACTCACACAAAAGCGAGGTAAATATTATGAGTTGGTGAAGAATCAGTTGGAGCTGGGAAATTAAACTCTGATGAATAAGAAAAAAATGAAGGAAAAAAAGAATATAGAACTACGTAGTGAGAAGGTTCGTAGTATTATTGGGCAAGTGCCGTCGGTTTTGTTACGCTACGGCATTGCTCTCATTGGTATAGTTTTAATTTTACTGGTAGGAATGGCTGCATTTATTCCTTATAAAGAAACAATAAGTATTGCAGCGAAGGTAGAAACAAGTCCTAAAAGCGTCTTATTAAAAGCAAACCGAGCGGGGCAGATACTCTGGGATTCGAAGTCAGTAGTTGTGAGAGAAGGAGAAGTTCTAGGATATGAATTAGCCCAGGATAGTTTGTATGTGATACAGGCTTCATTATCTGGTAAGCTTTCTCGTATTGTTCAAAATGGAGATGCAATTACTAAGGGGGAGGCATTAGCTGTTATTATGCCCGAAGGTAACTTAACGTATTACGCTATTGCAAAAGTACCACAATCATTAATTGTTAAGGTTAATCAAGATGCTAAGTTGTTGTTTAATTCTTCAAAGGGCATAATTGTAGGTAGTCCCTCTAAGAAAACTCATAATCTATGTCATTATCAATTAGTTGATGTTGATAACTTTATTGAATCTTCTACTGTTTCCCTTTGGTTGTTTCATTTAATATGTAGATATTCAATGTATTAAGAGTTTTAGATTCGCATATTACCTTTCATTCACCTCAAAAGATTCGGATATGAGA
>JADGFH010000732.1 GCA_016743925.1 Labilibaculum sp. | reverse complement strand
GTACAATTACTGTTAATGAATCAGAAATTAGAGAATATTATAACAATCACCAAGATCTATTCAAGCAAAGCGAGTCAAGAAAAATTGACTATGTTACTTTTGACATTGAGCCTTCTACTGAAGATTATAAAGCAACAGAAAAATGGATTGCTGACATGAAAGAAGATTTTGCAATTGAAAGCAACAATGTTCAGTTTGTTGAGTTAAATGGTGATACTGATTTTAACGCATACTATTTCAAAAAAGACGAATTATCTAATAAGGAAGTAAATGATTTTGCTTTTGCTGCTGCAAAGGGCGATGTTTTTGGTCCTTATTTTGAAAATGAAATGTACAAAATAGCTAAGGTGAATGAAATTAAAATGATGGCTGACTCTGTAAAAGCTCGTCACATTTTAATTCGTCCGGTTAATAATGATTTTCCTGGTGCTCAAGCTAAAGCTGATAGTTTAAAAACCTTAATTGCTAAAGGTGCTAACTTTGCAGACCTAGCAAAAAGTAATTCTGACGATCAAGGATCTGCTGTTAACGGTGGTGATTTAGGTTGGTTTACTCAAGGTAAAATGGTTCAGCAATTTAACGATGCGGCTTTCTCTTCAAAGAAAAATGAAGTAAAAGTTGTTTTAACTCAATATGGTGCTCATATTATTCAAGTAACAAAATTGAGCAAAGAAGTTAAAAAATTACAACTTGCTATTCTTGACCGTAAAGTTGAAGCTAGTACGAAAACAACTCAAGGTGTTTATGCTAGAGCTCGTACTTTTGCAGGAAACAATGTTGAAAGAGCTGCTTTCTTAAAAGCAATTACTGACGAAAACTTAAGTCGTAGAACTGCGAATCTTAAAAAAGACACGAAGTTAATCCCAGGATTAGAAAACTCTAGAGAATTAGTAAGAGCTGCGTACAACTCAGATGAAATGGAAAGTGTATTAATGACACATGACAACTCAGCTGTTTTCGAATTTGGAAACAAATTCGTTATCGCTATCCTTTCTGATATCAAAGAAGAGGGAATTGCTTCAATTCAAGATCAAGTTTCTTCTATTAAGCGTGCAGTAAGAAAAGAAAAGAAAGCTGAGCAAATTATTGCTGCTATGAATAAAAATAGTGCAAACGCTCAAAGTTTACTTTCAGTAGCTCAAAAAGAAAACTTAGAAGTTAAAACTGCTACAGGTATCAGTTTCCAATCGTTCCAGATTCCTGGTGCAGGAATTGAGCCTAAAGTTATCAGTACAGCTGCTTTACTTGAAAAAGGTAAGATTTCTTCAGCTGTAAAAGGAAACCAAGGAGTTTACATGCTAGTTGTAACAAATGAAACTTCTGATGAAGTAACTGATGTAACTGTAGAAGCTTTCAAATCGAGATTAGAGCAAGGTTACCAATACCGTGCAAATTATCAAGCATTTCAAGCATTAAGAGAAAATGCTAATGTTGTTGATAAAAGATACAAATTTTACTAGAGATTAGTAAAATCACTAAAAAAGCGAGATGAAATTCATCTCGCTTTTTTTATGCAAATTTCTATTGTAGCATCAGATAGATCGCAAACAAACAGCATAAAAAAAAGAGGTCTAGCCTAAGCTAAACCTCTTCAATAGATTTTATAATATTGCTTTAAGCCAATACTGCTTTTACCTTATCAGATATAGCTTTACCATCAGCTTTACCAGCCAATTGTTTCGAAGCCATTCCCATTACTTTCCCCATATCTTTCATTGAAGAAGCGCCTGTTTTAGCAACGATTTCCTGAACTGCAGCAGTTAGTTCATCATCACTTAACTGAGCAGGCAAATACACTTCTAAAAAGCTCATTTCAAGCAATTCTTTATCTGCTAAATCTTCACGACCACCAGACTTATACGTATCTGCTGAATCTTTGCGTTGTTTTACCAATTTTTGAACAAGCTTAACAGCTGAATCGTCATCTATTTCACTAGCACCTGTTTTAGTCATCTCCAGAGTAAAAGCTGTTTTCAACGCTCGAATAGCTTGTAATTTATCTTTTGCTTTTGCCTTCATGGCAGCTTTCATATCCGAATTGATCTGTTCTAATAAGCTCATTGTTCAATCTATTTAAATTTTCAGTATTTATTCCTTATTCTTCGTCAAGAGTAAATTTAACTACTTTTCCTGATTGATATCCCTGTCTCCCCAAATTCTTTAATTTTCTTTTATAAGCAGGTACATTTTCAATCTCCCCAATTTCAGATTCTTTCAAATCTGTAAGGTTCAGTTTTTCCTCTACAGCTACTTCTGCTTCCCCCAATGGCATTTTGGTTTGCTCAACTGTATTTGCCTGACCTTTTCTGGCCTGAAAAGCCGGTGTTCTAACTTGCTGATTCTGTTCTGGAATTAGGCCATTTTCAAATCCTGTTGCAATGATAGTTACCGAAATTTTATTTTCTAAGTTCGCATCTTGTCCTGTACCCCAAATAATAGATGCGCTATCACCAACTGCTTCCTGAACGTAGTCAGTAATTTGTCCAACCTCATCCATAGTCACCTCTTCCTGACCTGAACTAATATTCAATAAAATATTACGAGCACCTCTTACATCGTTGCTATTTAGTAAAGGTGAAGTAAGCGCTTCGCGAATGGCATTAACTGCTCGATTTTCGCCTTCAGCAGAGGCAGATCCCATTACAGCAACGCCACTATCCGTCATTACTGTTTTAACATCTTCAAAATCGACGTTTATATATCCATGCAAAGTAATAATTTCAGCAATGCCTTTAGCGGCTGTTGCCAGCACATCATCTGCCTTTGAAAAAGCGGTAGACAATTTTAGATCGCCATAAATTTCACTTAACTTTTCATTGTTAATCACCAAAAGGGAATCAACATTTTCCTTTAGTTTATTAATCCCTTCAATAGCTTGATGTAGGCGCTGACGACCTTCAAAACGAAATGGAATGGTTACAATTCCAACTGTTAAAATACCCATTTCTTTTGCAGCTTTCGCTATTATTGGAGCAGCTCCTGTACCAGTACCGCCTCCCATACCAGCTGTAATAAATACCATCTTGGTATTATCCGCTAATACTTCGTTCACATCCTCCAGGTTTTCAATAGCAGATTGTTCCCCTCTTTCTGGTTTATTTCCTGCACCACGACCCTCTGTAAGCGATTCTCCCAACTGAATTTTGACTGGAATTGAACTAGTCTCTAATGCTTGGGCATCGGTATTACAGATGATAAAATCAACATCTTTAATACCTTGTTTATACATGTAATTTACAGCATTACCACCTCCGCCACCAACACCTATTACTTTTATAATTGATGCTTCTTCTTCTGGTAAGCTAAAATCGATTAAATCCTCACTCATTCCTTCTTATATTATACCGATAACAATATTCAATAATTAGACACT
>JADGFH010000731.1 GCA_016743925.1 Labilibaculum sp. | reverse complement strand
TTTGAACTCAAATTTCAAACGAGAGTCAGAGAACCAAGTTTGAAAATTGAAGCCTTTTAGATGTATGTTAATGTAGTCGATCAACGGTGAGAGGATGTATGTTTTTTAAGAGAAAAAAGTGCGGCATGCGTACCCTATGTATCTGCGTTTTTACTTGTTTAATTCGGGAAAAATAAAACAATTCCGCACCTGTGGAAAAATGCGGCAAACGTACCCTAGTTTTCTGCGTTATTCCCTTCGGATGTCCTTTACTACTTGGGATTTTAGGATTTCTAAAAGTTCATCAATTCCTACGCCTATACCAGCCTTAAAGGCTTCGTTGTTAATAAACTTAGATTTGTTATTGTTGAGTATGTGTAATTGGTAAGCCTGTTCTATAAGACAATTTCTCATATTTGGCTTAACGGATATATTAAGGGCGGCTTTTTTCCTTTTGTTTAAGGGGTATTGAAAATTACATTCTTTTTGGTAATTGCAATTTCCTGTTTTTGCCTTGGAAGGGCAATTTCTATTATAATAGCATTTTACTCTCATGATTATTTTCTTTATGTTCTCGGGGTTTTTAATAATTTCATTGCAAGCTTATAGGATCTGTTTGCTGCACCCTCAAACTCTTTTGTACTAACGAAATGTTTAAAAACGGTGTGTGCGTAACCTTTTTTTTGTGCGTTTTCCTTTGCTTTTGGAAGCAATTTTCGTAAAAAAAACAGGCTTGAAAAAACCTGCGTATTCGTGACGCTTTTGTTGCGTGGATTATTCTGCATCATCTAACATTTCAGGCAATACAGATCATTTTACACAATCGGCTTTACTGGACGTAAAGCGTCATCCAACTCTGAACGCTTAAAGCGGTTTGCATTACCAATTTTATAAACTGTTATAATACCTTGTCCAATCCAATTGTAAAGAGTCTTTCGACATATTCTTAAATAATCCAATGTTTCAGCAGTATTCATATACGGACTTTCAATCTTTACTTTCATCTGTGTGTGTTTTTGTGTATGTTTGTACATATTTATAGTTTCAAATAACAACTATATTTATCATTATTTCATTTTGAATGTGTAACACACCGTAAATGTAAGTATTTTAAAGTGTTTTTCAGAGTGGAATGCACACTTTTACATATCTAAATTTTAACTATTTATGGAAACAGCTATTATTGAGAGGGTTAAAGAAGTAAGAAGTGAAAATAAAGTATCTCAAATTGAGTTTGCAAACTCTTTAGGAGTATCAGCTTCATATATTGCAGGACTTGAGATGGGTAGAAATAGCTTAAATCAGAAATTCTTACAAGCCATTAACAACAAATATGATATTTCAATTGATTGGTTAATGTTTGGAAAACTTTCTACCTCTGGCTCACTAAATATTGATATATTAAAACTAGTTGTAGCATTAGACAATTCTAATCGTTTTCTCGTATTCTCTATAAAGGAAACTATCCGTAGATTGCAAGAAAGTACTAACGAAGAGGATAAGAAAAGCCTAGAAGCCTTTAAAACCCCTGAATTTAAAGAATTATACAATAGTGTATTAAAACTTGATTCTAAAAAAAATAAATTATACACATCAATATTAGAAGATGCAGTTATAGGGGATAAATCAAACTATGACCTCACTTATAAAATAAAACAATATTCTGAAATCAATCTAGAACTTAATGCTATTACTAATAATTGTATTTCAGGAGGAGATCTTTTCGAAATAATTGATTTTGAATCTATTACTCAAATTTTTAAAGCAAAATAGCAACTTGATATATTCTTATTAAATACTTTCAGATTGCCATGCCTTAAGTAAAATATCGGCATGCTCCTTATTATCTAACTTGATATATTTGTAAAAACTCTTTTCTGTACGGTGTCCAGTGATCTTCATTATAGTAGCGGTGGGAATTCCTTTCTGATAACTATTAGTAGCAAAGGAACGTCTTGCAGCATGGGAGCTGACTAATTCATATTTTTTAAATTCTTGATCAACTAGTACACCTTTAACATAGGATTTTTGCCTTACAACTTGATCTATCTTAGCAATCTTGCAAACCTCTTTTAATTGCATATTGATTTTAGTATTAGACTTAAACTTATAATCGTATTTTTCAAGTATTCTTAACACTTGAGGTAATATTGGTATTGTAACTCGATCGCCTGTTTTTGCCTGAATAGTGTTTATATAGTTACCCGATATACTACCACGGTTTAGACTTATTATATCTTGATAACGCAAACCAGTATAACACCCCACCATAAAAATGTCTCTCGACCTCTCTAAATGTGGTTTACTGGATAAATCGACAGCTAGAATAGTCCTAACTTCCAAATCTGTTAGATAAATATTTTCTGCATCAACCGAAATTCTTTTAAAATGACTGCTTTTATAACCTTTACTATCGGTTAGATCTTGCGCAGTAGCTTCGTTCATGAGGGTTTTTAGAGCCTGTATGTATTTACCTAGTGTATTGGGGCTATACTGATACTTCTCTTTTAAATAAGCTAGAAAATTATAATAAAAATCAAGATCGATATTATCAAAATCCAGAGGTTTACCACAATAATTCTTAAACTCGCTTAAGTGTTCATGCAATAATCTAAATTTACTGATAGTCGATTTTGCCAGAGGTTTCCCCGTCTTAGGGTTAATCTTTTTACTTTGCAGATCAGAAAACGACTTAGCAAAACTTAATAAATCGGTTCTGGATTCTTTTTCATTGGTTAAAGCTCTTTTTATTAGTTCTCTTACTTCATCCTTTTTTCGAGGCTGATTCTCCAAATAAAACCGTTGGAAACGTTCTTTACTCTCCAATAAATAGCGATTAATATCAATCCTATTAACAATACTAGCAATGTTTTTGATTTGTTGAGTATTAATATTCCAAAACTCTTTTTTCATCTTAACACCTGTATTTCAACACTAAAATGCTTAATTCTTGCTACAATAGTATTATTACGTATTTGAAAATTTAAATTCATATTCTGTATTTATGTTTTATAAAAGCATACCCTAATTTGTACCACTTTGTAAAAAGACACCCATTTCGAACCCTTAATACTTTACAAAGATACAGTATTTTACTTTCATTTACACATTTTATACTTTCATATAAATAGCGCCAAGACACAAAAAAAGCCTTGAATAGTCTTTTAACTATTTAAGGCTCAGTGCTTTAATATGCCATTGAAAATTATTATCAATATATTCGGAGTAGCCCCAACAGGACTCGAACCTGTATCTAGTGTTTAGGAAACACTTGTTCTATCCCTTGAACTATGGGGCCAAAAGACATGCAAAAATATTCAAATCTTGCTAATCAACAAAACAAATGCAGAAAGGTTTTAATAAATCAAAAAAATCAACAGCTTATTCCTCCTCCT
>JADGFH010000730.1 GCA_016743925.1 Labilibaculum sp. | reverse complement strand
GAGTGTCTCCTGCTTTTACTTCAGCATCAACCTTAACTTTTAATTTAGGCGTTAATCCGGGGAAATCGGTTGGTTTAATGGCGTATGTCTCAGAACGATCAGCTTTTTCAAGTACTTTTTCAGCCTTTCCTGCCAGCTTAATATCTAAGCCTTTTTTGATCTTCTTAACTTCAGACATGTTAAACTATTTGATTTTATTAATTTCGTCAAAAATAACTAATTTAATCGCGAATTCACAATCTTAATGAATTGAGTATTTATGTTATAAAGTCACATTAACACACCAATTTTAAGCTTGTAAAAAATTCGAACACAAATATATAAAGCAATTTTGTATTTTTGAAGCTCTTTGGTTTATTTTTAACCAGTATATATACATATTCATATGCCTAAAAATTTCGTTATTTCCATAATTATTGTATTCATTAGCTTTTCGAAGGTTTTAACAGCTTCAAATATTGACTCAGATTTTGTCTATAACAATGAAATTAGGAAAACTAGTATTCATACTGTTCAGATGTATCCTCTCGATTGGGAACTAACGGAGCCAATAATTGAACTCAATGGAGATAATCAGCTCCTTTTTTCCTTTGATGAAATTAAAGAAAATATTCAAGATTACTCTTATAGAATTATCCATTGTACATCAAATTGGCTTGATTCTCGTCTAAGTGAATTCGATTACATCGATGGTTTTACTGAAAATCAGATAAAAGATTACGAACATTCGTTCAATACCAACATTGATTTTGTTCATTATACTTTACGAATACCGAATGATGATATCCAATTAAAACTTTCTGGTAATTACATTCTTGAAGTTTATGAAGATTTTGATCCTGAGAAAGTAATCATACGCCAACGCTTTATGCTTTTGGACTCGAAAGTTGAGGTAGTAGGGAAAGTAAAACACCCAATTGCCATTGACCAAAGAGAAACCCATCAAGAAGTCGATTTTAGCATATTACATCCAAATTTTAGAATTGATAATCCACACTCTGACTTAAATGTGATTTTAACACAAAACAGCAGGTTGGATGGTAGTCAAAAAAACTTAAAGCCAATTTTCATTCGAAAGAACGAGTTAGTTTTTGATTACGAAATAGAAAATGTTTTTTCTGGCGGAAATGAATTTCGAAATTTCGACCTGAAAAGTTTACGATACCAAACAAGATACATCAGAGAAATTGTTAATGAAAACGATCAAACAAATGTTTTATTAACACCAAGTAACAATCGCCATTTTAAGCAATACATTTACGAACAAGATATTAATGGCCGATTTTTGATTGATGTGCAGGAAAGAGATGAACCTGCAACCGAAGCTGATTATTGCATGGTAACCTTCTGGCTGCCTTTCGACAATGAAATTACACATGGTGACCTCTACGTTTATGGTGATTTTTGCAATTGGAAATGTAACGATAAGACAAAAATGGAATACGACTACGAGACTGGTTCCTACCGAAAAACCATTTTCTTAAAACAAGGTTATTACAACTATCAATTCGCATTACTCGAACATGGAAAAACAGAACCAGACTTAAGCTACATTGAAGGCAGTCATTGGGAAACGGAAAACAATTACGTTTTTTATATCTATTATCATGATATTGCTTTAAACTACGACATGCTAATTGGATACAAAACCATTAATTCCACTGCTACCTTTTAATTTTCAAATCATTATCGACACTTCTCTAAAGCATATGTTGTAAAAGCAGTATCATCTAAAAAAAAAAGAATACTTTTGACTCCGAATTAGGGAGAATGACTATCTTGTTTTCTTATAATTAAAAATCAAACTTATGAAACCTGTTACAAACAAAGGTCTAGGAAGATCAGATTTGCAGGTATTCAGCCGATGGAGCCGTAAAGGCTATGCTGCATTTGCCAGCATGAACAAGGAAATTAAAATTTCCAATATCAACAGCAGTTATAATTTGCTGGTTCCATCATCTGAATGCGGCTTTTCTGGTTTTTGCTATGTACCCTTAAACAGCAGGGAAAAGAATGAGACTGATGAATTGGAAGCCTTGTGCTTCGAACTCATGCAGGCACTTGCTTTGAATAATCAGAGCACTTGCAAAAACAGTCAGACTGAACCTCATCAACAAACAGAAAAGGTTCTTTCTTTTTATTCCAATTCCCACAATTTTAAAAATTAAAAAAGAACCTAAGTTATGAGTGATATCAGAAACAACTGGACCTACGAAGAGGTTAAAGCAATTTATGACCTTCCATTATTGGATTTGGTGAACAAAGCAGCCAACCTACACCGCCAACACCACGATTCTACTAAAATGAACATGAATACATTGATTTCGGTTCGTACCGGAGCATGTTCTCAAGATTGTCGTTATTGTGCTCAATCGGCTCGTTACAACACACATGTTAAGCCTGTAAAATTAAGTCTTGAACAAGTTATAGCAGAAGCTAAAATTGCAAAAGAAAATGGTGTAAAGCGTGTTTGCTTGAGTTCGGCAGGTAGAGATGGTAATCGTGATGATCGTTTTGATGAAATGGCAGAGATGATTACCGAAGTGAAGAAAATGGGCCTTGAGGTTTGTTGTACTATGGGAATGATCAACAAAGAAAAAGCTAAAAAATTGGCTGGATTAGGCATTACTGCAGTAAATCACAACATCGATACTTCGGAGCGTCATTATCCAAACATTACTTCTACACGAACATACAGTGAAAGATTAGAAACGCTTGCCAATTTGCAAGAAGCTGGAATTTCATATTGCTCTGGAGGTATTTTAGGAATGGGCGAAACCGACGAAGATCGTATCGAAATGCTTCGTACTTTATCCAATCAGGAAAAGCATCCATATAATGTTCCTTTAAATTCTTTAGTTCCTGTTGAAGGAACGCCATTCTTTGGAAAAGAAACGATCGGAATTTTTGAGATGGTGCGTGCCGTTGCTACAGCTCGTATTCTAATGCCTAAAGCAGTAATTGCTTTTGCAGCCGGAAGAACACATTACAGTCAGGAAGGCCAAGCGCTTTGCTTCCTTGCAGGAGCTAATTCAATCTTTTTTGGAGACAAGCTGCTTACGGTAGAAAACATGACGGTAAACGAAGATCAGCATTTATTGGACACCATTGGTATGGTTCCAACTCGTTATCATGAGTTGACTACTTTGGAAGAATAATACCGATTACTAATTTGTATAATCTATTAGAACGTTTCACTTCTAAGGGCTAACAAGTTATGTATCGGTATTATACCTCAATAATTCTTAGGCTATAAATAGCCCAAATATTTAAATAGAAGGTATAAAACAGTAATATTTATATGGAGAGGGTACTTAAATAGTACCCTTTTTTCATTCTGCACCTTCCAGAAATACTTTGATTTTAGCTGAGAGT
>JADGFH010000729.1 GCA_016743925.1 Labilibaculum sp. | reverse complement strand
AATAATCTATCCTCTTATCCCCCTTCTAATAGATTAATACTTACGTTCTGAAAAACAGAAACTTAACCCTCGGAAATTATCTTTAATAATTATCCCACAAGACTTGGTGTTTTCCTTTCCATCCAAATAATCGAACTGAAAAGAATAATCTTTGTGACTATAAATGGTAAAAGCTTAAAAGGAAAAATAAGAATTAGTTCCTTTCCAACTTAAAAACCAAAACAAATATAAGAATTTATGTTCTTTTAATTACCACAAGTTTTAAAATAGACAAAAAAAAGCAGATACATTTACATGTATCTGCTTCGAACAATATCCTAAAAATAAATCCTTACACTTTGTAAAATGGAATTTTTGTAATTTTAGCTTTAATCGCTTTATTTCTTACACGAATGTAAATTTCTGTATCGGCCTTGTAAAATCCTTCTTTTACATATCCCAATCCAATTGATTTTCCAACCATAGGAGCCATAGTACCAGAAGTTACTTCTCCAATTTCATTTCCATCAACATCTTCAATTTTATACCCCTGACGAGCAATACCTCTATCAACAAGTTCAAAACCTTTTAAACGACGCTTAGGTTTCTCTTCTTTTTGCTTTTCGAAAAACTCACGATCGATAAAATCATTTCCTTCTACAAATTTGGTAATCCAACCCAAACCTGCTTCAATAGGAGTATGATTATCATCAATGTCATTTCCATATAAACAGAAACCTACTTCTAAACGAAGTGTATCACGAGCTGCCAAACCGATTGGCTGAATACCAAACTCTTTTCCTGCTTCCATTACAGCATTCCAAAGTTTCTCACCATCTTCGTTTGATACATATATTTCACATCCTCCAGAACCAGTATAACCAGTTGTTGAAAAGATTGCATTCTCAATACCTGCAATGTTTACTTTTTGAAAAGTGTAGTATTCCATATCTTCAATGGGAACATCAACAATTTTCTGCATTGCCTTTAATGCCAATGGACCTTGAACAGCTAACTGACAAATTTCATCCGATGCATTGAAAAGTTCTGTTCCAACTTCCAATCCCATCTCCTCAGCATTTTTACAACACCAATTCCAATCTTTCTCAATATTAGCTGCGTTAACAACTAAAAGATAGGTTTCTGAATCAATTTGATAAACCAACAAATCATCAACAATTCCACCTTTTCCATTTGGAAAACAAGAATATTGAACTTTTCCATCTTCAAGAGCTGCAACATCATTGGTTGTTAATCTTTGAACAAAAGAGAATGCTTTAGGACCTTTAACCCAAAATTCTCCCATATGAGATACATCAAAAACACCTAATTTTTCACGAACACATACGTGTTCATCTTTAATTCCTGTGTACTCAATAGGCATATTATACCCAGCGAATGATGCCATTTTTGCACCTAATTCTTCATGAAAGCTAGTAAATGCTGTTGTTTTCATCTAAATACGTGTTTTTGGCAAAGTCGTAATACATTTTCAAAAATATCAAAAAAGGCAATACGCTTAGACCTAAGAAAAACTAATTAAGTTGTGTTTGTTTTAACAATTGCAAATGTAAAACTTTTTCTCAGATTTTATCAAAACTCAACAATTAGTTTACTCCTTCAGGACGTCTTGCAATACCTAATCGGTAACCACCTTTAAAAAGTACAACAAATGCATCTTTAACGCCACAAGCATCTCTATACTTAGCGGCCTCTTTAAAGGTTAAAAATCCTCCAATAGTATATTTATGCCATTCTTCCACAAATAAATGTTCAATAACATCACCACCTTTATATCTTCGGAACAGTCCTTCCGGTTTCATTTCTTTTCTGCTAGCTGCAATTTGAACTCGATACACAAAATCCTCTTCAACCAACTCTTGTTTCATTGGTTCTTCCATCAACTCTTCTGTTGCTTTTACAATCTCAATAACTGGTACCGCTACAGGCACAACCAATTTCGGTGCTTTCAACTCAGGCAAATTCAGTTTAATCGTGTCTTCAACAGCTACAACAATCGGCTTTTCAATTATAGTTTCCTCAACAATTGGTTTCAATACTTTTTGTTGATAAATATCATAACCACCATACCCATCACTACGATCAGATGCGAAATAAAAGATTCCTTTTGCATCTTCACAATAAGTAATATCGTTTTCGGCACTATTAATTGGCATTCCTAAATTTACAGGACTTCCCCATTCACCCATTTCTCCTCGATTACATTTAAAAATATCATATCCACCCATGGTATTATGTCCTTTTGAACTAAAATACAATGTCTTTCCATTTCTAGTAATATAAACATCTCCTTCGTCGTACTCTGTATTAATATCACCACCAATATTTATTGGCTTAGACCATTTACCATTTTCACCTAATATGCAATAATAAATATCACATTCACCAAATCCATCTTTTCTGTTACTCACAAAATAAATTTCATTACCTGCCTCACTTATACTTGCCGAGCTCTCACGAGAATCTTTTTTGTTGATAAACTTTAAAGATTTTCCAGTTTTCCATTTCTCTTTAGCTTTTTCAGCTAAAACCAAATCACCTGCCCCATCTTTACTATTGTAAAATACAAATTGATTTTCGTTGAAATTACACAGTAAGGTGGCATTTACATTTGTTCCTAAATTATTTTTTTCTCTTTCTACACCTCCCCAAACATTATCTTTTTTTATTGCTTTAAATAGCTTTTCAAAATATTTCTGGTCTTCCTGAGATCTCGCATTTTCAAATTCTCTTCTTGAACTAAAGTACATGTCATTATTAAACACTTGTGGATTGAACTCATCAAAACTTGAATTCACCTCAGCCTCTAACAATTCAACCTCATTTTTTAAAGAATCCTCCATAAACATTTTCCCATATCTTGCTTCTTTAATGTGCTTTTCACCAATTGGTATCAATTCCTTTTGTTCCTTATAATTGTTTTGTGCTATCAATTCATTATTCATTTTAAAATGAATAATTGCCTTTGAAAAGTTATTCTGGTATTTATAAGCCAATCCAATGTAAAAATGTATCTCATTACTGATATCCGCATTTGAAGATTCTGCTTCTAATAAAAAAGGAAGTGCTTTATTCTTAGGTCCGGTTACCAAATAGCAGATCCCAATATTATAATTTAGTTCTGCATTCCTTTCATTAACCGCATGTGCTTCTAATAATAAATTTAAACACTCTCCAACAAAGCCAAGACCTTTATCATAAAGCTTTAAAGCTTCTTTTATTTTTGAATACTCCGCTTTTCTTGTTTGCACAGTATCCACAAAATGAGTTTTTTTGACCGGCAACAATTCTTGCCCTTGAATTTGAAAAGAAATTGCCAAAACAATAAACAAAACAAGAGTAATTAACTTCGAATTCATAGAAGATAAGTTATATTTGAGAAT
>JADGFH010000728.1 GCA_016743925.1 Labilibaculum sp. | reverse complement strand
AATGTTTGAGATTACTTCGTGTGTATAAACCAAATAATCAACAGCAATAAAGTTGTAGCGAACACTAAATTCTTCCCAAAAGAACCATTCGCCTATGCCGGAAAATACGAGGATTCCAATACTGACAATAAAGAAAACATAGGAAATCCAGCGATGAATTTTGGAATTGAAAATTTTATCCGGAACAACAAGTAGATATAGTACGAATGGTATGATGAAATAAGAAATAGCTACTAAATCATAGAACAAACCAAAGCAGTAAATTTGAATAAACCGTACAATATTCAAATCAACATTTTGAATGTCAGTAACAAGAAGGATGGTTCTAACCAAAAAAGAAAGTGCTAGGAAGATAAAACTAAATATTACGAGACCTCCGTAACGACTTTGTAGGATGTTTTTAAATTTCATATTTTTTGAATTGTGGGATTTGAATGGTGACTCAAAGGAAGAGGTGAGATCTAACAAAAATCTAACAATTCGATTTCTTGCTTGTTAATTGAAGTTAAAAGAATAAAAAAAGCCCATTTATGGGCTTTTCAAAAGGATTGGTTTAGAAAAAATAAGATATCGGGCCCATCAATAACAAGCTGAGATGAACTAAGATAATGAGACAGTAGATCCATTGATTTGTAATGTTCAAAACATTATCTTTTTCAATTTTTTTGAAAGCTAACCAACCGGCAAACAATAAACCGCTTATCCCTAATATGATCACCAATAAATGAAGCCAGTTATTTTGCTGAAGAATTACCTGTTTACTTGCTATGCATTCAGCATAATGAATACCGTCAGGCATTTTGAGAGCATATTGCCAATAGGGCAGACGCGAACTTGTTTTCATTAGGACTTTAAATACATGACCAAAAGCTATAACTGGTAATAAAACTGTAACAAGTTTTTTTATTGCAATTTTAAATGAATCTTTTCCTGTTATCTTAAGAATGAAAGCCAGAAAACTAAGATTAATTACAGGAACAATTAGAAACAATACGATTGCTTCTAGTAGATTGTATGAAATTGCTTCTAAGAGGAATATCTCATTGAATTTATGAGGAAGAGAACGTAATATGGAATCGCTAAATTTCCAGCTTGACATGTTTTCATAGCAAACAAATCCAATTAAAATGACAAGCATACCAACTTCGGCCCAACTTATTTTCTGAAGGTTAAACTTGTAGTAGGAATGCTTAATGTTTTTCAATTCTACATTGTTTTTTGAGCATGAGTTAATGCATTGAGTACAAACAATACAAGATTTGTTATCGTTAATTTTTGCCGGATAAAGCTCAGATTGACAAGATCTTTCTATCAGCTTAAATTGGTTGGCATTGCTAATGCATTCTTTGTTTTTGCAAGTGATGCAAACATCCTGACTCTTTACTCTGATTCCCCAGTTTGAAAGTAAAGAATACAAGCCTAGCAGTTTTCCTACTGGACAGAAGTAAGAACAAAAAGCTCTTTTCTTAAAAATAAGAGAAACAATAATAGCTAATCCCGCTAGGAATAGAAGGTAATAAGCCATACGGTTTGGATAACGGTGAATTCCCCATGTATGAATAGCTACTATTGCTATGAAAGAGTAAAGTATTGGAATGATCCAACCTGATTGTATAAATTTTGGCACCTTTTTTTTAAATCCTATTCGACTCGTAAGGAAAGATAAAAGTTCTATTGGACAAATGCTACACCACTGTCTGCCCCACAATACAGCCGTTAATATGATAATTGGCCACCAATAAGACCAGACTATTAAATTAGATAAATTGGTGTTTCTTAAATGTTTAACAACACTTGGACTGTCGGTTGTTATTCCGATTCCGCCTTCGATTATAAGAATAAAAATCAGTAAGGATATAATTTGAAAAACAAGAGGGTATGCTTTTAATTTTAATAATTTTTGAACCATTTATTTTCTTTTATAATTGAACCATTAAATCACATTTCAATTAAGTATTGAAATGCGTTATATAAACTGGGCTATTAATTATAAAAGGGGGGAGATTTTGTAGAATAATTACGAATCAGATAGTGTGAGAATGTAATGATATTCTCCAACCCATAAGAATAGGTAATCCTTATAAATTGGCATTTTTTTAACGCAAAATTAGAGCTAAGAAATTGTAATTCGAATGAACTATCAGAAAGAGTTGTTTGTCCATTTGTACATAGGAAACAAGAGGAATGAAAATATCTCTCAGCATTATGACCTTTCCGAGAAGGATGTTGCTTAGCAAATGAATGAGATAAATTGAGTGCTCCTATTAACTCATGAGTATGGGGTATAGTTCGCTCAGTTACTATTGTAAGAAATACAACAAGAAGAAATAGGGCAATATGTTTGATCTGATCTTTCACCTATTATATTATGCTACGGTTAGTATAGATTGTTTTTGAGTAAACCATTTTACAAACCGAGATATTCCTTCGACGAAGGTGATTTTGGGAGTGTAACCAACTAAGTCTTTTGCTTTAGAGATATCTGCGAATGTTTGGTTCACATCGCCAGCTTGCATAGGCAAACGATTAATAATAGGTCTAATGCCCGAAGTTGTTGCAATGGTTTCAATCATTGTGCTTAGGGTAATCGGAAAACTGTTTCCCAGATTTAAAGTATTAAATACCTTTTGGTTCGAGAATAGGTATTCACAACAGTTGATAATTCCATTAACAGTATCATCAACATAAGTGTAATCACGAGCTGTAGTCCCGTCACCAAACACAGGAATTGCCTCTTCCTTTGTCATCAAACTCATGAATTTATTAATTGCTAAATCAGGACGTTGTCTAGGTCCAAAAACAGTAAAGAATCTCATATTAATGATATCTAAATCATATAAATGATGATAGCTATGATTTAAAATTTCACAAGATTTTTTCGAGAACGCATAAGGTGAAATCACATTATCTACATTCTGATCTTCGGTAAATGGTACAATCGCATTATTTCCATAAACAGAAGAAGAAGAAGCAAAAGCCATTTTTTGTATTCCTCTAATACGCATAAAATCAAGAATATTTCTAGTTGCGCTTATATTGCTGTCAATATAACTTTGAGGATCTAAAATAGAAGGACGAACACCCGCTTTTCCAGCCAGATGTATGACTAGGTCAATTTCGTGATTAAGTTGATCTAAGCTGTTGTTATTACATAAGTCAAGTTCGTAAAAATAAAAATTTGGATTGAGCATAAAATTTTCCATATTATCCGTTTTAATATCCCGAGAATAAAACGGATCAAAATTGTCAACACCAATTACTTTATATCCTAAACTCAACAGTTTTTCGCTAAGATGCGAACCGATAAAACCAGCAGGTCCAGTTACTAAAACAGTTTTCATCTTTGTTTTTTTATTAACGATATCCATACTCTAAAGTATTGTTT
>JADGFH010000727.1 GCA_016743925.1 Labilibaculum sp. | reverse complement strand
CATTTCAGCAATTCGCTTTGCTTTTGATTTTCCTAACTTGTAAATGGATGCTACATGATCTAGATATTCTTTCACGTACATTTCCAAATACAATGGATTGTGTTCTGACAAATAACCTATTTGTCTTTTTATCTCAAGAGAATCTGTGCTTACATCCAATCCATTTACTTCTACCAAACCCGAAGATTGTGGAATGTAACCAGTAATTATTTTCATCATTGTTGATTTTCCAGCACCATTAGGTCCTAAGAATCCAACAATTTCGCCTTGCTTAATTTCGAAACTCAAATTATCCAAAGCTTTTTGCTTACTGTACAATTTGCTAACTTCCTGAACTTTTATTGACATAAATTCTATTTCTTTTAACCAAAAAGGAATCTCCAAATACACTAACCAGACTCACAAAGCAAATTATTGCTTTTCGAACAAGTCTTCCGGCACTAGGATCATCAAATTTATAAAATTTATCCCTTACCTTTGTACTTCTAAATTAAAACCAAGGAAATGAGTCTCTCAAATCATCAACTTTTTTGTAAAGATCTGTTTAACTATTCTCGTCGTAATTCATCCGAATCTAAAATTGGAACTACTGCCTTAGGTGGAAGCAATCCAATTCGCGTTCAATCGATGACTAATACCGACACCAATAACATTGAAGCTAGTGTTGAGCAATCGATTCGAATGATTGAATCGGGAGCGGAATATGTTCGTCTAACTACACAGGGAACAAAAGAGGCTGAGAACCTTAAATTTATTAAAGAGGAATTGGTAAAAAGAGGCTATAACACTCCTTTGGTTGCTGATATTCATTTCAATCCGGCAGCTGCTTTAATTGCAGCTAAATATGTTGATAAAGTTCGAATCAATCCAGGTAACTTTGTTGATAAAAGAGCCGATTTTAGTAATCCCGGTTATGGCGATGTAAAATATCAAGAAGATTTAGAGAAAATAAGAGAGAAATTTATTCCCTTAATTCGTCTTTGCAAGGAACACAACACTGCTTTGCGAATTGGAACCAATCATGGCTCTTTATCAGATAGAATCATGAGTCGATATGGCGATACGCCACGCGGAATGGTAGAGGCAACATTAGAGTTCTTGCGAATTTGTAAAGAGCAGAATTTTCCGAATGTGGCCATTTCAATTAAATCGAGCAATACGGTAATGATGGTAAAAACCGTTCGTTTGCTAGTAAGTGAAATGGCAAACGAAAACATGTTTTACCCATTGCACTTAGGTGTTACCGAAGCTGGCGAAGGCGAAGATGGACGTATTAAATCGGCTGTTGGAACGGGTGCCTTGCTAAACGATGGCATTGGCGATACGGTTCGTATCTCACTTACCGAAGATCCAGAAATCGAATCTCCGGTAGGGAAAAAATTGGTTGATTACGTTCTGGAAAAAGAAGGGCATGAGCAGATTGCTTATATCGAAAAAATAGATATTAATCTGTTCGATTTTTACAAAAGATCGACACGAGTAGTTCGCAATATTGGAAGTTCAAAGGTTCCAGTTGTGGTTACTGATGCTAGTCGCGAGAAATATATTTCTACCGATTTACCCGAGCAAGCAGGCTATCTGCTAAACCAAGATACTTTTGAATGGGAAAAGGGCAAATTGGCTGCTGATTACCTTTTTGTAAATGGTTTCGATGCTATTTTTGCTGATTACCCAAAAGAATTAGGCATAATTGTAGATCAGGAATGTTGGGAAATGGCGAATAATTTTGCTGAAAACACTTATCCATTGTTTCAGGCAGATCAATTTTTAAATGCCAATCTATCCTTCTTTCACAGCGATATCTTTTTTGTGGAGTGTACTTACCCTCAATTATCTGATGCATTTATCCAGATGATTAAGAATACGCCTCAAGTGGTATTGGTTTGCTCATCGAATCATCAGAATTCCTTTGCTGAACAAAGAGCATTTACTTTGCGATTGATTCAAGCCAAATGCAAAGCTCCCCTTATTTTTAAGCGAAATTTTAAAGAATCAAACTTAGAAGATCTGCATATAAAAGCTTCCGCAGATTTAGGAAGTTTATACTTCGATGGTTTTGGTAATGGAATCTGGCTTGACAATGAAGGCGCAATAGCTCAAGAGGAAATCAACTCAACAGCCTTTGGAATTTTGCAAGCAGCACGGGTTCGAACCACCAAAACAGAATTTGTTTCTTGTCCGGGATGCGGAAGAACTCTTTTTCAGCTGCACGATGTAGTTGCCGAGGTTAAAAAACAGTTTTCTCATTTAACGCATCTAAAAATTGGTGTAATGGGCTGCATTGTAAACGGCCCAGGTGAAATGGGAGATGTAGATTATGGATATGTTGGTGCTGGTCCTGGAAAAGTTTCTCTTTACAAAGGACACGAGGTAATCAAAAAGAATATTCCGAGCGAAAGTGCCATTCATGAGCTTACAGAGATCATTAAAAGCCACGGAGATTGGATTCATAAATAATCCAATTTAAACTTTTTTTAATCACACTTTGTTTTATATCTTGCATATAGACCAAATGTACTTTACATAGTGAAAAACAAAGTATTACTATTAATCTTTCTTTTCATTTATAATTTTGCTTACGGAGATAAACTTGAAATAAGTGGCGTTTTCTTAGGTAAGAATATCTATGTTATGAATCCATTTTCCGACTCAGGTGTTGGTTACTGTGTTTATGAAGTTACGGTGAATGGTCAAACTTCTGCTGATGAAATTAATAGTAGCGCTTTTGAAATAGATTTAAGCCAATTTAAATTTACCATAGGCGAAAAATTACACATTATTCTCTACTACAAAAATGGATGTTTCCCAAAGGTGATTAATCCAGAGGCAATAAAACCAAGTTCTTCCTTTAATTTACAAAGTGCTACTGTTGATAAAAAAGGCATGCTTCATTGGACCACTAAAGGAGAATTAGGGTCCTTAGCTTTTGTAGTTCAACAATACCGATGGAATAAATGGATCACCATTGGCGAAGTTGAAGGAAACGGAATACCAGAATTAAATAAATACCAGTTGGATGTACGTCCGCACTCTGGCGGAAACACCTACAGAATATATCAAACTGACTATACAGGCACTCCTAAATACTCTGCAGATATTAAGCATGAATCTACGCTTTCAGCAATTACCTTTGGTCCTGAAAAAGTAAAAGATGAATTACTTTTTACGAGTGCTACACTATATGAAATCTACGATAATTACGGAAATATCATTTTTAAGGGTTTTGGAAATAAAATAAAACTAGAAAGTCTACAAAACGGCTTATATTATATCAATTACGATAATACGATGGGCAGTTTCCGTAAGAAATAATTTCCCAGATCTTCTCTAGAATAAATCTAAAACTGTTTCTCCATTTTCTAAATCTAAATAATGCGCTTGCATTC
>JADGFH010000726.1 GCA_016743925.1 Labilibaculum sp. | reverse complement strand
ACAGGCCGATAAAATCACAAATCCTAACAAAATCACTAACAGTTTACTTTTCATTACTATATAAATTTTAGTTTGTTCCTCTTTTCAATCTACTTCTTAGCCCCAGTTATTTTTAGGGCATAGCTACATAGGGTTTCTTATCATCTCTAAAAATATCCTATAATACCAATAATCTCAATAAAAAACTACAATTCCTTTAACAATAAGCCACTTACTTTTTCCATTCTGGCAACACTGTCATCCAATCCTCCAGCACGATTCCTCAATAACCAAGTCTGGCAGTGTTCTGCAGCAATTGCATCCAACTCTTTTGCCAATACTCTTCTGGTTTTTTTCTTCATTTGATAAACATCATGTTCCGGTGCTTTTAATCTTGCTTCCACAAAACGACATCCCCAGTCAGCCAATTTAGCTGCCGTTCTCATCTCTTGTATCGCAATTTCTGCATCTACCGATTCAGGCTTTGCATTTGCTATTTTCTCCATAGCGGATTTAATCTCCTTGCGTACTCCAGGTAGCAGAGATAAATCATAATTTTTAAATTGAAAATCTTTCTTGAAAAATTCTTCAACTCTATCCATCATAAGAAAATAAGGAGTTCCTGCCTGTTCCTCAATTCCTCCTCCTCGGTAAGCATTGGTTAGTTGAAGTAAGGCCTTTCCAATCAATTTTGTTTCATCATTAAACACTCTTGTACTAATCAAATCTTCAAGATCCACTTCCTTATTTTCTTCTACTGCCCACGACATACCTGCTCCGTAAAGAAATGCTGGCATAGCAGTAGTTAATGGCTGCATATGACCACGATCGCCCCAATCAGTATTTAAAACACCCATTGCTCCATATTTTTTCCCACTTTCAATGGCATTTACAATGTTTAGTTTAGCCCGTTCAGTTTTCCCGATATAAGTTCTCCAGCCACTGGTTCCAGGACATACATAAAAAGGAATTCCTTCTTCCTGAAATTTAGGACAATGTTCTTTAAAAGGATGATTAGGACGATATCCCCAAACATTACAAATAATATTTTTTGGCATTTGCGGAATTAACTCTGGATGCTTATTAACAATATCTCCCCACATCTGAGTTTTCTTACCATATTGAGCTGCAAGTTTTGCAATCTTCTTCATATAATTTAGGTAAACAGTACTTTTACCAATTCTTTCACATTCAGCTTTTGAAGTTCCAAGCCCAAGTTCATAAGGCTCATCGCCACCCACATTCACATATTTACTTGAGAAATTTGGTAAATATTCTGCAAAAAGACAATCCATAAATTCCACTGATTGAGGATTAACAGCACTCAAAGTAACTCTTCGGTTGTTAATATGCCATACATCAGAACTTGCATCACCAGGACGTTCTGCCAAATAACGATATTCCTCATGGTCTAACCAACGATGCATATGTCCCAATGAGTTTTGATTGGGTACCAAGTCTATGAATCGTTCAATACAATATTTATCTAACTCCATCACTTCTTCTGCTGTTAATGGAGATGCATTTCGCCATACAGTTTCATGATTTTTATAAGCAAATGTGTGCTCTACATACAATTGTAACTCATTAATTTTCCATGATGCAAAACGATCAATCATCAATTTTAAAGTTTCAATTGTAGGTACTTTATCCCTTGAAATGTCAAGCATGACACCACGGCGGTCAAAATCGGGCCAGTCAACAATTAACTGACAGGGAATTTTATTTCCCTTCGCCTGATCTACTACCTGCTTCAAGGTAATCAAAGCATAATAAGCTCCTGCTGCATCACAAGCTATAATTTCAATTGCATCTGATGAAATATCCAGGCGATACCCCTGAGCTTGTTGTATCACATCCGAATCAATCCGAAGAGAGACCTCTGCTTGCTCATTTGGAGCCATTGCTGCTGCCATTATAAGACTGACATTGCCTTTTTCATTCAATTGAGAAAGGATCTTGGCAAATTGATCTGCCAGTTGCATCTTCACTTGAGAATCTAATAAAGCTCTCCCCTCTTTTATTGTATAGTATCCCTCTTTGGTAATCTGCTTTTGTGGCACAGGAAAAAGATCTGCTGATGCCATCAAACTGCCTCCTGACAGAAGCATCGTTATGCATAAAAAAAAGAGTGTTCTTACTATTTTTCTCTCGCTTTGTTTCAAAATCGTCATCGGTTTCAATTTTAATTAATACCATCATTTAACGAATACAGCTTGTGAGGCCTCCAAATGACATTTGCTGGAAGTAAGTGCTTTGCTTCCGATTTATTTTTCACTTATTGTTGTATACTCAATCTCCAAATCATTCATTCTTGCCTGTTTAATCTTTTGTGCCAATCTTTTTTGCAGCTTACTAAGAATTTTTGAGTACTCTGGCTTGTGTGCAAGATTGGTGAATTGTTTGGGGTCTTTTTCCATATTGTATAACTCCATTCCCTTCGAAGCATCTTCCATATATTGTATGTAAGCCCATTTATCAGTTCTTAATAGAAAACCTTTGCCATTTAGTGAAACAGAGAAAGCATCTTTTCTAACTTTCAACTCAGGCTTATCTAATAATTTCACCAGACTTTTGCCCTGCAGATGTTTAGAATGTTCTAATCCTGCTAAATCAGCCAGAGTTGGGTAAAGATCAATCAACTCTGTAAAGTTGTTGCAGACAGTTGGCTTTTTCCCTGGTACTTTAATAAGCATAGGAACTCTTACCGATTCTTCATGCAAACTCACCTTCATCCAAAATTTATGCTCTCCCAGATGAAATCCGTGATCTGAAGTGAACACCACAATTGTATTATCTTCTAGTCCCTCCTCTTTAAGTGTCTGCAATACTTTCCCAACTTGGTCATCCATAAAAGCAACAGAAGCATAATAGGCAGCTATCGCTTTTTTTTCCTGTTCATTTGTCATTTTTGCCTTCTTACTGGTCACGTAATTGATACCCATTTTAGGAATATCATTCCAATCCATTTCAACAACATCAGGCATCACTACATCCTGATATGGATAGGGCGTAAAATATCGCTTGGGTGCCACAAAAGGAACATGTGGCCTTACGAAACCAACGGCTAGGAAGAATGGCTCATCTTTGTGCTGACGAATCAATTCACTAGCCTTTTTTGCTGTTTGACCATCTGCATGAACCAAATCATCACCATCTGCTTTTACAATAGTCATTTTATTGCCACCAATACGTTCCAATTTTCCATCGGGATTATCCTGAACTAATTCTGCTTCTCCAGCAGTTTGCCATTCTGGCGCCTTGCTATTAAAGCGTTCTGTCCAAGATGCTTCATCATCGGTTCCATTAGATCCTAACTCTATATCCTTGGGTATACCCATGTGGTAAATCTTACTCACACGGGCTGTATAATAGCCATTGTCTTTAAATAACTGAGACAAGGACTGTC
>JADGFH010000725.1 GCA_016743925.1 Labilibaculum sp. | reverse complement strand
GAGTTGATGTGTGCATATTGAATTAAGCTGGATGTTGCTTTTAGATAATTCGCATCAGTTTCAAAGAATTTTTGGTAACGATCAAATAATTCAGTCCAGGCATCCTTTGAATTTGTATTTTGCTTTTCAATTTTTTGATATCTAGTTTCCAAATCGCCCATTTGTGCAAGTAAGTAATTGGCTGTTGCTTCACCTTTTTCAATTACCAATTGGAAGCATTTAAGTGCAGTCTCATAATCATGATTAGTTCGGGCAGCATTCGCCAAGAAAAGTAAGCGTGCACCATCTTCATTCTTTAATAAGTCTAAAGATCGTGCTTGGGTAAAGGCAGCTTTAAATTGTTTTTTCTGCATAAAATACCAAAGTAAAAGTTCCTTAAAGCTTAAATTGTCAGATTGAGTTTGAATTTTTTGCAGCAATTTATTTTTAAGAATAGGATCAAGACTTGCATTAATATCCTGCAAAAGGGCAGACTGAAGACGGTTTTGAATTTGCTTGTTTAGGTTTGGATCTACAGTTAAAGCCAGCAGATATTCCGAAACCATTTTCTCAAAATCTCTTTGTGAAAGAAATATATTAGCTAATTCGAGATGAAAAACGTGATCTTGCTTAAGTATTTCACGCCCTTTCAAGTAAGTTTTAATTGCATAATCGTATTCTCTTTTACTGATAAAGGAATTTGCGATGCTTGTAATTTGGCTTTTTACAGGAATTAATTTGTCTAGTACTTTACTGTATTGGTTAAGGTGTTTCTCATTTTCTCCAGCCTTTTTATAAAGAAAACCCAACTCAATCATAAAACTTCGGTCATCTGGATTCTTCTTAATTTCTTTTTTAATTGCTTTTTCTGCTTCTTGGAAACTTTCCAGTTGAATTAAGCAGTTAATATAGTAATTGAAATAGGTTTTGGAGCGGGTGGCTTTGTGCAAATTAAAAAACAAAGAAGCTGCTGGCTGGTATTCCTTGTCTCTGAAGTAACCAAAGGCCAATTGGCTATCGGTTTGAATACGATTTTGAGAAAAGGCATATTCCGATCCCAAGAATGAGATAAGGAGCAGGAAGCTAATTACGAATTTTTTCAAAGCAGGTTTTTTTAATGATACAATAATCAAAAATATAAAAAAAGCCCGGTTGTTTAGAACCGGGCTTCAAAATTAAGTAAATATCGTTTAGTCAATTAAGCCAAATCCTGTATATGGAACCAATGCTTTAGGAATCTTAATTCCTTCTGGTGTTTGGTTATTTTCTAATAAAGCAGCTAAAATACGTGGTAAAGCAAGTGCGCTACCATTTAATGTATGAGCTAATTGAGGTTTTTTCATTTCTTTTCCTTTGAATCGTAATTTTAAACGATTCGATTGGTAAGATTCAAAATTAGAAACAGAACTAACTTCTAACCATTTGTCTTGTGCAGCAGAGTATACTTCAAAGTCGAATGTAAGAGCTGCAGTAAAACTTGTATCTCCACCACATAAGCGAAGCTGACGGTATGGTAATTCTAATTTCTGAATAATGCCCTCAACATGTTCAACCATGCCTGTAAGAGCTTCATATGATTTATCTGGGTGTTGCAATTGAACGATTTCAACTTTATCGAATTGGTGTAAGCGATTCAAACCACGAACATCTTTACCATACGATCCAGCTTCTCTTCTAAAACATGCCGAGTAAGCAGTATTTTTAACAGGGAAATCTTCTTCTTTAAGAATTACATCACGATAAATATTGGTAACAGGAACTTCTGCAGTTGGAATCAAATACAAATTGTCTTCTGTTACATGGTACATCTGACCTTCTTTATCAGGTAACTGACCAGTGCCATGTGCTGATGCTTCATTTACTACCAATGGCGGAATTACTTCTTCGTAACCAGCTTTTCGGTTCTCATCTAAGAAGAAATTGATTAAAGCTCTTTGAAGAATAGCACCTTTTCCACGGAATAATGGAAAACCAGCACCTGTGATTTTGTTACCCAATTCAAAATCGATAATGTTATATTTTTTTGCTAATTCCCAGTGAGGGATAGCTTTGTCGTGAAGTTTAGGCATTTCTCCACAAGTTTTTTCAATTACATTTTCTTCTTCACCTTTACCTGCAGGAACAGAAGGGTGAGGAATATTTGGAATTTGAAGCAAAAGTTCGTTCAATTCTTGAATAATAGTATTCTGTATTGAATTTAATTCAGCAATCGCTTCTTTTAATTCACCTGTTTTAGCTTTAGCAGTATTTGCCTCTTCAACTTTCCCACTTTTAAAAAGCATCCCAATTTCTTTCGACAAAGCATTCATTTCAGCCGAATTAGCATCTAGCTTTGTTTGGCTCGCTTTTCTTTTTTCGTCAAGAATAGTTATTTTATCAAAGACTTCTTTAGCATCGAAATTCTTGATTTTAAGGGCTTCAATAGCTTCCTCTTTGTTTTCCTGTATGTATTTAAGGCTTAGCATCGGTAACTTTTGTAAATGATTAGATCTAAAACTTCAAGGTGTAAAAATAAAAAAATCTCCTGTCTTTACATTAAATAAAGGCAGGAGATTCTAATATTTTAAAGCTAAATAAACTATTCAGCTAATGGTTCAATAGAAACGAAAGATTTGTTATCTCTCTTTTTTCTGAAAACAACAGTTCCATTAGTTAATGCAAATAAGGTGTGATCTTTACCAATACCTACGTTTTCACCTGGATTGTGTTTTGTTCCTCTTTGACGAACAAGGATGTTTCCTGATTGAGCATATTGCCCACCGAAAATCTTAACTCCCAATCGCTTACTTTCCGATTCTCTACCGTTTCTAGAACTACCGGCTCCTTTTTTATGTGCCATAATGTTATATTTTTAAGGATTAAGCAACTATTTCTTCAATTTGAATTTGTGTAAGGTCCTGACGGTGTCCGTTCAGTTTTCTGTATCCTTTTCTTCTTTTCTTCTTGAATACTTTTACCTTATCACCTCTTAAGTGAGATAAAACTTTTACAGTTACTTTTGCTCCTTCAACTGTTGGAGCACCAACTACAACCTCACCATCATTATCCACTAAAAGAACTTTAGGGAAATCAACTTGTCCACCTTCTTCAGCAGCAAGTCTGTGAACGAAAATCTTTTGGTCTTTCTCAACTTTGAATTGCTGACCTGCGATTTCTACAATTACGTACATTATTTCTAATTTTACGGTTTGTTCCAGGGGGTGGGCCATTTAAACTCTAAATTTACCTCTTGGTGAACCCCCGAAGAAATTTATTTCGGACTGCAAAAATAAAAAAGATTAATCGATAAACAAAGTTTTAGATCTATAAATGAACCGTTTGCTCTTCTTTTTTTGTTTTTTAGTTTCTTTGGCCGAATTATTTTTCAAAAATAAATCTAAAAATAAAGTTTACCTAATTAGTTTTGGCAT
>JADGFH010000031.1 GCA_016743925.1 Labilibaculum sp. | reverse complement strand
GCTATAATGGGTCTGTTTTACCAAATGGAACCTATTATTACAGTGTCAATTTTAATACAACAGATATTAAACCGATAAGAGGATCTTTATCCATTCTTGGTAATTTTTAAAATGATCATACGATAAATAGTAAGCATTTATGAGAGTCAATTTTAAGCTTATAATATTCATCTTTCCCCTTCTATTTATTGCTGATTTTTCAGCAAAAGCACAACAGGTGCCATTACTTGATCAATATTACATCAACCCTGTAGTTTACAATCCGGCCGCTTCAGGTGCAAACGGATTATTTAACGCTTACTTACTTCGCAATCAAAAATTCATGGATTTTGACGGCGGCCAAGTAACTCATGTTTTTACAGCTGATGCTGCTCTAAAGGAAGGTAAATATGGCGTCGCCTTCAATCTCACAAATGATGATGTTGGTATTTTTAACAACACTCAAGCCATGTTGAGCTATGCTTATCGATTAAAGATTACTGACCAACACAATATCCGCTTCGGTGTTTCTGCAGGAATCTCTGATTTCCGAATGAACACTTCTCAAATTATTGCTAACCCAAACGATCCTTATCTCATGAATAGCAATTTTAAGAATTCTGAGTTTATGGCAAACTTAGGTGTTCATTACACCTACAAAAAATTATTGTTAGGCATCACCATTCCTCAATTACTAAACAACTCCATAAGTAACACCAGCAATGGAAAACAGAGCACTTACAAGCTAAACCGACAAGTACTTGTAAGTAGTGGATATAAATTTCCGATTAAGAATATTAAAAATCTTAGCATTTCTCCATACTTAATGCTTCGCTATGCTAATGCAATCCCATTTCAATACGATTTTAATTTAATTGCAGCTTTAAAAAATAAAGGATGGTTCGCAGTAAATTATCGAGACGATTTCTCTATTGGCTTAAATTTGGGTGTGAATGTGCTCAAAAATTTCACAGTTGGATATTCATATGATATAGGAATTAAAAAAACGGGCCGATATGCGTCAAACAATCATGAATTTCTTATCGGATATCGTCTTCCTTTATCTGCAAACAAAAAGAAAGATAGAATTTTAGATAATGACAATAGTATTTTGAAAACCCTACTAGCTGAGAAATACAAAAAGATAGATTATCTGAGAAAGGTTTTAGAAGAAATGGAGAATAAAGACAAACAATCGGATGCCGATCGCGATGGCGTAGCGGATGATGTCGATGAATGTCCAAATACTCCCTCCTATTACATTGTTAATGAAGTAGGCTGTCCTGTCGATTCAGATAATGATGGTGTTGTAGACAGTGAAGATCTTTGTCCTGAGATTCCTGGTAATTTCGAAAACAAAGGCTGCCCTGAACAAAAAGAGGAGAAAATTGAAATGGAGGAGCGTCTTGAGAACATCTATTTTTCATTCGGGAATTATACACTTACCGAATACTCAAGAAGAAAGCTAGAGACCTTAATTAGCATCTTAAAAAAGAACAAGCATTACATGCTTAAAATGCACGGGCACACTGATGATATAGGCTCCAATAGATCCAATATCGAACTGGCCCATAAAAGACTAATTACTGTAAAAAATTACCTCGCATTAAATGGAATACCAACCAATCAAATTATTGTAGTTCCACATGGCGAGAGTATGCCATTAGTGGCCAATACAGATAGTAAAAGCCGAGCAAACAATAGAAGAGTATCTTTCGAAATTTACAATTACCAATAAGCAAAACATACTACCCACAACAATTAGACAATACAACAAATAAGCCCCAATCAAATAAAATTGATTGGGACTTATTTATCTTCTGAATGTTCTTAATTCTATTTAAACAAGAATACTTTACGTTCTTGAGTTGCAGGACGACCAATTATATTCTTGATATAATCCTGTACTTCATTTAAAACGCCCGCCTTTTGAATATAACCTTTTCCCATTGGCATGCATTCACCCCAAGCACCACTAGGACTGCAATCATCAAAATCGGTCACCTTAATTATGGTATGTACCCCAACAGTGATAAGGCAAGTACTATATTTTTTAGCCTCTGCTAACGTTTCACTAATATTTTCCTTTGTCAATTCAATCACCTTATCAGCCTTTACTGCTGCCAGTTCTTTAACGCTAATGATAGGCTGCCCCAAATCAAGATCACTGGCGTTTAATTCAATGCTTCCTTTTAAAAACTCCTTTAACACTTCAACTTTTGTATTTTGAGCACTCAACGATAAACTAGCTAGTACAAAAAATATAAGAATAGATTTTTTCATGGTATAGTTTTTCAGATTTAATTTGATAAATTCCATATAAACATATTATCAAAGCTACAAAATATGATAAACATTTCCACAATATTGGTTAAGAATACTTAAATTAATTCTCAGTAGCATGCTTAAATATCCAATCTGATTTATCTCTAAAACTTCAGTAAAATATGGCATATTATGCTATAAAAGAAAAAAGCCTGGGCATCACACCAGACTTTTCCACTAACCACTAATTACTAACCTAAATCTTTAATCTATGAAAAAAACCACTACTTGTTTTATTCATTATTCAAGGTACAAAATTAATCTGTTAAGAGTCTGAAAAAGAAGTTAAAGAAGCTTAATATGTGGTGAGGAAAATAACGCGTGAGTTAAAGTTTAGAAGAAAAAAAGAAGCCCGGTGTTCGGCCGGGCATCAACTTATCTAATCTTAATCTATGAAAAACCTAATCTAAATCTATATTCTAAAGGTATAGTATTAAGCAGTTAACAAATTGCAACAAGTGTTAAAGAATGTAAAAAAACAAATAAAAAGCCAGACTTCACACTTCCACTGCTAACACAAACTTTACTGATCTTTGTATACCCACAGATATTTATATCAATCAATAGGCTCAACAATAAAGGAAAATTCATAGTTATCGTAAGGCATGCGGTATTTCTCCATTGGCAGAGCTCCCCATGTATTGATACAGCCCAATCCCATTTGTTTTAGATCCACAGATAGGACAGTAATATCTCGCTGCTCTAACTCTCCAGAGTGACGTTGTTCTTTTCGTTCCATATCATCCAAATCGGCAGTTGTATAATGCAGGGCTGAAGCACTAAAGGGCAATGCCGAATAAATTTTAACCCCCAAGCCGCTCTTATTTGTTAGCTTCCACCAGCGAATATCCGACTTGGCTCCACACTCCTGAGGTCTTATATAAGGGTAAAACTGCTGAGATACGCTTTGATTATACTTATTCACAAAAGCACTTGTTTTTCTATCGGCATAATTCTCCAGAGGACCACGTCCATAATACTGTACCTGATCAAACAACTTGTTAAAAGGAAACTGAAAGCCAAATCGTGGCAACATTGGTTTTTTATCCTTATCATCAGAAACACTTAGCTTTTGAGTGATTTTCATACTCCCAGTACCATTTAGCTCATAAGTCAGTTCCAAATTAGCATCTAATTGAGACAAATTATAATTGGCAATAACAAATGCATTTCCATCAAGCATACTATGCTTTAAACTAGTTAACTTCATCTCTGGATCTCTCCATTTTGCTAATTTATTTTGCAAACGAGCACCATAGTCATTATCAATTCCTGCTCTCCAAAAATTTGGTTTCACCTTTTCACTATCTTTCAAAAGATGTGTTCCATTATGTACGTAGTCTGTAATAAAACCATTCTGTTTATCAAACACAATTGAAGTATTATCAGTCATTAATGAGATCAGATATTTAGTTTCTTCAAAGCGAAGTCCATCAACATTATTTGCTAATTGTAAATCGGGATAATTATATTGTGATAAAGAAAATTGCTGACGAGCAACCACATGCCCTGCAGGAACCATTCCATCTTTATTTTTAGTTTTATAATACACTTCCAGAAAACGCTCTTTAGTAGAAGGTAGCAATGAATAAGCAAGATTTACAGTTGCCTTTTCCTGAGGATTAAGCTTTAAATTAGTAAACACTCCCTCTTTTATTGCGACACCTTCCTCAACTACTCTCCAAGCTAAGGATACATTATTCAAGGACGAAAAGAAGTTCTCGTTATAGATACTTAATTTACCCGATAGAGGAGCAACAAGAGTAGTCCATATAGATTGTTGAACCATTGCTACCTCATCGAAATGAGGATTCGGTTTACGATCAGGATTTACCAGTCCGTTACTGTTAAAATTATTATCAGATGGAAGTCCCTGTCCATAGTCACCACCATAGGTATATATCATATTACCATTACGATAGTCACGAAAAGCCTGATCCACAAAATCCCAAATAAAGCCACCCTGCAAATTATCATATTCACGATACAAATCCCAATATTCCTTAAATCCTCCCATAGAGTTACCCATTGCATGGGCATACTCACACTGAATTAGAGGCATACGCTGATCGCCTTTCTCTCCATACTTTTTAAGTCCCTCGTAACCTACATAAAAAGGAACATAGATATCGGTATGCTTCTTCATTCCTGGCCTTTGATACTGAACAGGTCGAGTAGCGTCAAGCTCCTTCATTGCTTTATATGCAGCAATAAAATTTATACCATCACCCGACTCATTACCCATGGACCAAATAATTACCGATGGTGTATTCTTATCACGCTGAATCATTCTGGTGACTCTTTGCAAATGCGTATCGGTATATTCTGGCATCTGAGCAATCTTCTCATAACCATGAGCTTCAATATTTGCTTCATCAACCACGTAAAGCCCGTATTTGTCACACAATTCATAAAAATAAGGGTCGCATGGATAGTGACAAGTACGAACGGCATTAATATTGTTCATCTTCATTATCCTAACATCTTGCTCCATGCGTTCTTTTGACACGTAGTATGCTTTGTCTGGATCTATCTCATGACGATTAACTCCTTTAATAAGGATCGGTTTTCCATTAACAAGTAATTGTCCATTTTTTATCTCCACCTTTCTAAATCCTACACGCTGAGGTATTACCTCTATAACTTTACCAGTATTATCTTTCAGGGAAATATACAGCTGATACAAATTTGGTTTTTCAGCACTCCATTGCTCCACATTTTTCAATATTCCAGATGCACTAACTTTATTATCTGATGTTAGTATTGCCTTACGAGACCAAATTGTTTTTTCCTTATTATTTTTTAGTTCAAAACTAACGGATGAACCACTTTGAATTTGTTTCGTTGTTTCACACAAATCAACTGAGATATTCAACTCTCCATTTTGGAGTTTTTTATCCAAACTAGCAACAACTCTATAGTCTTTGATATGAAAAGGTTCACGAGCATACATGTAAATATCTCTGGAAGTTCCGGCCAACCTCCAAAAATCTTGCAATTCTACAAAGGTTCCATCGCACCATCTAAAAATTTGATAAGCTATAAGGTTCTTCCCTTTTTTTAGAAAAGGTGTAATATTAAATTCTGGCTCCAGCTTTCTATCCTCGCTGTAACCAACAAATTCACCATTTACCCATAAATAGACACACGATGATACAGCACCCAGATTTAGAAAAACATCTTTACCATCCCAATTGGCAGGAACATCAACTACACGACGGTATGATCCTACATAATTATCCTTAACAGGAACTTTTGGCGGTTCTGGTTTCATTATATAATCCCAGGCAAAACGTGAATTTACATAAACCGGATCGCCATAACCATTAACCTCCCATATACCTGGAACAATCAGCTTATCCCAAAGTGAATCGTCATAGTCTAAATCAAAAAAGGTCTTGGGCCGTAAGTTGGCATCTTGCGCAAAACTAAAATTCCATAATCCATTTAATAACTTGTAATTTGTAGAATTACTTTTCACCTTGGCCTTGGCCAAATCATAATTTTCGTATGCAAAATAAGATGCGTGCATATCCGCGCGATTAATGGAATTAACAGCCGGATCGTGCCATTCGGTAAAGGACTGCCCTACTGCAGACAATAAAGATAAAAAACAGATAAGAACTAAAAGGAAACTCTTGCGCATAATTTAATATTTAAGGATTATTCTACAAAACTAAGACCATACTGGTATGTACCGTTCTGCATCCGTAAAGCTATAAAATAATTGCTAAATTATATTAATGAGCTGCCAATTAAGCATTAAAAATCATTCGAAATTATTTTGAAATTCTACAGGCTCTGGAATTGACTCAGGGACGACGGGACTATTTTTTTAGCGAGTGAAGCAAAGCTCTCTGGATCTAAATTCGCCATCGTATTCACAAAACGAATAACTACGCCATTACTCTTCCTGTTAGTTTTTTAGCTAATCCGAGTTAACTTATACCTTATCCTGTTACTAAAATTGCAATCCTAGTAGGTTTTTTTGCTCTCCTGTAGCCTCAAAAGCCTCCCTGTTGCACAGGACAAGAAGAAATTGATACAGGACAGCAATACAAAGCAACAGGAGAACGATTTAGCCTACTAGAAAACTTGTAATCGCCACAGGAAGAGATAAAAAATAGATGTTTAATTTAAAAAAGATGCATACAGATTAAATTCATCTATGATAAAAACTAGTATGCAAAAATGATCCTTAGTACTTCTGATTTATTCAAGATGAAAAAATAACGATATGCTTCTACGGGTGAAACTGATTGTTGATCGTGCCACTGAATTACAGGAACCATTGGCATTTTTATGTCCCTCTAAACGGATAGGCAATCTAGATCAAAATGGAATAAATACCTTTAAGAACCCCTTACAATTGTTCTACTGTTATGTATTCTACTTTAAACAATCCTATTTCTCTGATAAAAAGGATAAATTCAAAAAAAAACAAATAACATTCATTTGTTATTAAAACAATCTCCACAACACAATTAATACATTAAATATCCACTTTATTTAAAAATACAAGATCACACTTTCCGACATAACTAACTACTACACTTGATATTGTGAAGTTTTAATTGTAATTTTATTTGCATTCCCAATTATACTTCTTATTCCTCTATCACTCCCCATCTGGTTTACTTAAAATCGAATAGGCTTGTGATCTAAAATAACATTTACGTAATCATATTTGAAAGCTACAGTTCATAATGAACGATGGAAATCATTGTAGATTCAAATTATTGATTCAACATGTGACTCTGTAACAGATCTTTATTCCAACAACAATTATTTACATCCAAACTCAAACTATTATGAAAAATCATCTCTATTTAATTATTATTGCATTATTCATATACTCAGCATGTGATAATGAAAACATGCTTACTATCTCTGAAGAAGTTCCTTCTGAAGAAATTTCAGAAAACAATATTAAATCTAAAAAAGATAAAATTACTATTTGCCATCGTAAAGGAAACGGAACCTGGCACTCCATTAGCGTTAGTCCCAATGCAGTAAAAGCACACTTAAAACATGGCGATGTAATAATTGATCAAGATGGCGATGGCTATGCAGCATTTAACGAGTGTGGTATATTAAATGATGAAGGCATAGATTGTAACGACAATGACGCAACGATTCATCCAGGAGCTGAAGAAATTTGTGAAGATGGTATAGACAACAATTGCAATGGTGAAATTGATGAAGGTTGTAGAACTTATATTCCTGATGACAACTTTGAAAAATACTTAATCGAACAAAATTATGATGATGTTCTTGATGACTATGTTGTAACAGCTAACATTAGTGTAATTAAACAAATCGGAATCAACAAAAGGAACATTAAAGACTTGACAGGCATTGAAGATTTCATTGCTCTAGAATACTTATCCTGTGCTTCCAATCAGCTTACAAAACTCGATATGTCAAACAATACTGCATTAGTTACTTTATATTGTCAAATCAATCAATTAACAAGCTTAAATGTATCCAACACAGCAATAAAAGAACTAAAATGTAACGCCAACAAACTAGTAAATCTAAACGTATCAAACTGCATTGCATTGGAAAAAATAAATTGCTCTAAAAACAATCTCACTAGTTTAGATGTTTCAGATAATGAAGCTTTAATTACACTAATCTGTTACAACAATCAGCTAAAAAGTTTAGATGTTTCAAATAACACGCTTTTAAATACACTATCCTGTTATTCAAACCAACTAACAAGTTTAAATCTAAAAAATGGAAATAATTCAGCCATAACTTTTATGAGTGCTCGAACAAATCCTGAATTGAAATGTATTCAAGTAGATAATGTTACAGACGCATTGAGCTATACAAATTGGAAGGTAGATGGATTTGATGAAATCTTCTCGGTAGATTGTGGAAATTAATAAATTTTAAAACAAACTCCTTTATTGGAGTTTTAAAAGAGAAGAAAGGGCCCAGGAAGTACAACAAAACCCTGTTTCATAGTGAAACAGGGTTTTCTTTTTTCGTAAACCAGCCAGGATTAGAACTAATAATAATTGGCATCCAAACACAACTCGAATTTTCCCCCTTTTATAATAATTTACATTTTCAGAATATTATAACATGTTGATATACCCCTTCTCAATTCCAATACCATATTTACTAGCATGTCCTATAAAGCATCTTAGATGAAGAGTGAGAAGTATACCCCATTATGGTCTTAATCGATATATTAACTCTTAAACACATATCAAAAATGTTTGCCTTACAGTATGTAATTAAATTTAGTCCTGTTGGGAGTACATCTTAAATCCTCGTTCGTTTTTCTTGCGAGGATTCGTCTATTAGGTCAAAATGTTTCTGAGAAGATTTATTGCTTTAATTATAGAAACAAAGAGCTGCATAGTTCTTTGCAAGCTTTGAATGATTGCATTAGCTATAATGCGTTATCCCGTTAAAGAGTTACAAATCGCCTTAAATGGATTCTTAGAAAGAATCAAAAAGTTCACTTTTGAGCTTATTTAGTAATTTGATACTGAAATTTTAATACTTTCAAACGTTCCCCCATTCGTTCCCCTAAAAAATAAAACCCTCGTAAACATTGCTGTTTACGAGGGTTTTTGTACCCAGGGCCGGGATCGAACCGGCACGGGTTGCCCCACTGGTGTTTGAGACCAGCGCGTCTACCAATTCCGCCACCTGGGCATTGCTTTTGAATGCGATGCAAATATAGATGTTTGTTTCATTCTCACAAAACAAAATCTACATTTTTTTGAAAAAATTTTACGCTCTTAATCCAAGGCAAAAGTCTTTAAATACGGGAGGTCCTGAGCTTCATTTTATTATCAATCGAATTCACTGTCCAATTCCATCAAAAATTAAGACTGATAAATATCGCAATAAGTATCTAACTGCTCAAGATCATTCAAAAAAGGCAAGGCTATTCACATCAGGATTCTCTATATTAGCATAAAGATTATTGATTTGTAATAATCTAGTCACAAAACTACATTTGATAATAAATAACAAAAAAACATAACCAAACATAGCCAATCATGCCAAATTTAACGACCAATTATCTTGGGTTGGACTTAAGTAGTCCGATTATTGCTGCAAGTTCTGGACTTACCGATACAATTGAGAAATTAATTGAGTTAGAAGTACATGGAGCTGGTGCCATCGTATTAAAATCTCTATTCGAAGAAGAAATTATTATGGAAATGGATGAGCAAATGCTAGCCATGACCAGCCGTCCGTATGTATATCCAGAGACTTTCGATTATATGGATGAAGATCCTAAAGAAGATACGGTACGAAAATATTTACGCTTAATTCAGGAAGCAAAAGCTGCTGTTTCTATTCCTATCATAGCCAGCATAAACTGTGTTAGTGCTCAAAAATGGACTTATTTTGCTCGCGAAATTGAGAAAGCTGGAGCTGATGCTATTGAGATTAACTTGTTTGTATTACCAACTGATATGAACAGAACAGGTGATGAGAATGAGCAAATCTATTACGATGTTTTAAAAACGGTTAAAGAACAAGTTGCCATTCCTGTTGCATTAAAAATAAGCCCATATCATTCAAATCTATCTAATTTGATTAGTCGATTAGATGAAATGGATGTTGATGGTGTAGTAATGTTTAATCGCTTTTATAGTCCTGATTTTGACATTAATAATTTGACTGTAACAAGCGGACAAGTTTTATCAAGTTCTGACGATTACAAAAACTCTTTGCGATGGACAGGAATTATGTCGGAACGTGTGAAATGTTCAATTGCCGGCACAACCGGAATTCACACATCGGAGAGTATTATTAAACACCTACTTGCTGGTGCTGATGCGGTTCAATTGGCTTCTGTTTTGTATAAAAATGGTCCAGAGTATATCGACATCCTAAACAAAGAAATTTTCTCGTGGATGGAAAAGCAAGGATTCAAAAGTCTTCGAGAATTTAAGGGCAAAATGAGCCAAAATAAATCAAACGATCCTGCGGCATTCGAAAGAGTGCAATTCATGAAACAATTCAGAAACTTCGTGATGTAATTTAAATAGTTTCAAATTTTAATTATCAATACCCTCAGAACCCGAATCTAAACAATTCGGGTTTTTCTTGCTTTTATTTAGACTAGATATATGATAAAAATCATAGCGCGTGGCGCTTTCCTTTGTTATCTTGTTCAAAGGATTTTAAAAATCCGAAAACACGAAGCCCTTTTGGATAAAATCAAGCTTTTTTCAAAGCAAAAAACAAATACAACATGAAAGAATTTGGCGTTCAGGAAACACTACAAAGATTAGGTATTAATGATATTAACCAAGGCGTTTCAACCGGATCGAAATGGATGGAATGTAATGGAGCTGTAAGCGAGTCCATTTCTCCTATTGATGGATCTGTAATTGCGAAAGTTAAAAATGCAGATATTGCAGATTACGAAAAAGTTTTAGAAACAGCGCAAGAAGCCTTTCCAATTTGGCGAAAAATGCCTGCTCCTAAACGTGGTGAAATTGTTAGACAAATAGGAAATGCACTACGCGATGCCAAAGATGATTTAGGCAAATTGGTAAGTCTCGAAATGGGAAAAATCTACCAAGAAGGACTTGGTGAGGTACAGGAAATGATCGACATTTGCGATTTTGCAGTTGGTCAATCACGCATGATGTATGGATTTACCATGCACTCTGAGCGTCCAGATCATAAAATGATGGATCAATATCATCCTTTGGGAATTGTTGGGGTAATATCGGCCTTTAACTTTCCTGTTGCAGTTTGGGCATGGAACGCAATGCTTGCAGCTGTTTGTGGCGATGTAATTATTTGGAAGCCTAGCTCAAAAGTTCCTTTGTGCGCACTAGCTTGCCACAATATCATTCAAAAAGTATTAAAAGAAAACAACGTACCCGATGGTGTTTTCAATTTAGTTGTAGCCAAGTCATCAGTAATGGGCGATAATTTTATCGAAGATAAAAGAGTTCCTCTAATTTCCGTTACCGGATCGACAGCTATTGGTAAACGAGTTGCCGAAAAGGTTGGTGCTCGCTTAGGTAGAACCATTGCAGAATTAGGTGGTAACAATGCGATAATTATGGCACCATCTGCCGATATCGATATGGCGATCCCAGGAATTGTTTTCGGATCAGTTGGAACAGCAGGACAAAGATGTACTTCTACCCGACGCCTAATTATTCACGAAGATATTTACGATGATGTAAAAAACCGTTTGCTTAATGCTTACAAGCAAGTGGAAGGTAAAATTGGAAATCCACTTGACGAAAAAACATTGGTTGGACCTGTTATTGACGAAGGTGCTGTTGAAGTATACAAAAATGCAATTGCCGAAGTAAAAAAGGCTGGTGGCAAAATTGTTTACGGAGATAAAGTATTGGATGGCAACTTTGTTGTTCCAACATTTTGCGAAGTTGAAAACCATTGGCAAATTGTTCAAGATGAATCTTTTGTCCCTGTTCTATACATCATGAAATACAAAACTTTAGACGAAGCAATTCAGTTACATAATGATGTTCCTCAAGGCCTTTCATCTTCAATTTTTACGATGAACATGCGTGAGGCTCAAACCTTTATATCAGCTGTTGGTAGTGATTGTGGAATTGCCAATGTAAATATTGGAACATCGGGAGCAGAAATTGGTGGTGCATTTGGTGGCGAAAAAGAAACCGGAGGTGGACGAGAATCTGGTTCTGATTCTTGGAAGACCTATATGCGCAGACAAACCAACACAATAAATTATGGCGAAGACTTGCCATTAGCTCAAGGAATAAAGTTCGATTTTTAGACATACAACACCAAACACTTACTTTTTATTAGGGAAACACCTCGGCACTTGTCGAGGTATTTTTTTGTTGCTGAACTTGCTTATAATAAGATCTCAGAATATCCTACACATAATTTTTAAAACACTCGATAAATTGTTAATTTTGATCATTCACTATACCATGCAACCGACTTTACCATGCTAAAAAAAATTCTAAGCTCTTTATTAATCCTATTGCTTCTGGCAATCATTGTTTTGGGCTACCTCTACCTTCAAAAACAAAAAGTTTACAAAGGTGTTGATCCGTTTTCTGCTATTCCGGTAAACTCAGAAATGATTATTCAGTTTGAAAGCTTAGAACAATTAATATCTAAATTGGAGAACAATACAGGTGCTTGGCAAGAATTAAGCAAATTTGATAAAATTGCCAACATCAATAAGAACCTTGAATTTATTGATAGTTTGGTTGGTTATTTTGATTCCGAAGGAGCTTTATCATTAGATCGATCTTTTACCATGGCGAGTCATTTGCAAGGTAAAAATGAAATTGAATATTTATACATCCTTCCTATTACAGATTATTTAGAAGAGAAGAAAATTCAAAATTCGATTATTAATTGGGTTGGATTAGATTCTCCTGTTACAGAACGAACTTACCACAACACAACACTATTCAGTATTCCTGTAAAAGATCCTAAAGCAAAAGGAATACACTTTGCTTTTTCGAAAGGCTTATTTATTGCTAGTAGATCGATGCTTCTGGTAGAAAATTCGGTTCGCCAACTAAGTACCGAAAATGCCATTTCTAAATCGAAAGGATTTGAGCAAATTAAAAGAACTGTTGGTAAAAATGTTGATGCAAACATCTTTTTTAACCTAAAAACCTATCCAAAGCAAGTTTCCTTATCCCTAGATAAAAAATACAGTAAATTCATTCGGAATTATACCAATTTGGCAAACTGGACGGAACTAGATCTTAGTTTTAGAAATCGTATTATTCTGCTTAACGGATTTACCTATAGTGACCCTCAACAAGGTAACCTGATGAATCTTTTCCTTCAGCAAGAGCCGGTTAAAATGGAAATGGAATCAATCATTCCATCAAGCACTAGTATTTTAAGTATTTTGGGAATTGATGATGCTCTTTTGCACAAAGGAAAGTATCGCAAATTCCTCGATCAAATGGGGAAATTATCTGAATACCAGAAAAATATCAATAACATCAAGAAAAAAACAGGTATTGATTACGAAGAGGCTATTTATTCGCTTGTTCATAAAGAGATTGGACTTGCCTTTTCAGAAGGATTAACCAACAAGCGTTTTACCATTATTCGAACCAAAAGTGCGAGTATTGCAAAGGAAAAGATGCTTGAGATGATTAAGGGTTATGCAAAAAAACAACAACGCACATTAGCTTACTATAAACGCACTTATAAACTCGACAAAGAAACTAGTTTCGATATTTTCCGTTTACCTGAAGATCGCATTCCAGAAAAGTTATTTGGAAGCTTCTTTTCGGATGCCTCATCGTCTTACTTCACTTTTATTGAGAATTACATGATAATGGGCCCAAGTATTACTTCCTTATCGGAATTCATTCAAGAATCTGTTTTAGGAAAAACACTTGATACCAACCAAAGCTACCAGGAAAACAAGGAGTATTTGTCCAACAAAGCAAATTTCTATTTTTACACTTCAACACCAAAGGCAAACGCTTTCATTTCAAGTTTTTTAAATACTGATTTACAAAAAGAGATAAAAAATAACAAAGAAAGTGTCAACAAGTTTCAAGCAATTGGTTTTCAATTAAGCTCTAATCGAAATTTGATTTACAACAATTTATTCATCGAATATGATCCTGTTCTGGAATTAGCTCCTCAAACCGATTGGGAATCCAGATTAGACACTTGCTTTGCACACAAACCTTATCTGGTTCAAAATCATTACACAAAAGAGAATGAAATTCTGGTTCAAGACATTAACAACCAGTTGCATCTTTTAAATCCATCTGGTCGGGTTTTATGGAAAAAAGAACTGGAATCTCAAATTATTGGTAAAGTACATCAGGTTGATTTCTTTAAAAATGGGAAATTACAATACCTTTTCACTACTAAAAACAGACTTCACCTGATCGATAGAAATGGGAATAATGTCAATAATTATCCCGTAAAACTCAAAGCCGAAGCTGTCCGAGGAGTTACAATTTTCGATTACGATAAAAATAAAAATTATCGCTTCTTTATTCCTTGCAAGGATCGTAAAGTATATGCTTACACCAAAGATGGAAAATCATTGACTGGTTGGAATCCAGCTAAAGCTGAAAATAAAATAACCTGTGAGATACAACACTTTAGAATTAAAAACAAAGACTATATTGTTTATGCCGACGAATATCGAATTTATATTTTAAACCGTCGTGGACAAGAAAGAATAAAGCCTAAAGTGCAGTTTTCTAAATCAGCAAATAATCCTTTTTATCTTGAAAAAGCAGTTGGTAATATCAGCGACAGACTGGTAACAACAGATAGTAATGGAAACATTTACTATTGCTATTTAAGCGGTAAGGTTGAAAAGAAATCCTTCACACAACTTTCGGAAGCTCATTTTTTTACTGCGGCAGACCTAAATGCTGATGGCAAAAATGAATACCTATTTGCGGATTATAATTTCTTAAAAATATTTAATTCAGTTGGAAAGCAAACATTAGATCAAAAATTTGATTCAGGTATTAGCTTCAAACCCAATGTTTATCAATTCTCTAGAAGAAATATCGAAATTGGTATTTGTCTCGAAGACGAAAACAAAATATTCCTTATTGATCCAAATGGAAATAATCACAAAGGCTTTCCATTAAAAGGAAATACAGAGTTTTCAATAGGATTTTCTAAAACTGGTGAAAAATCCTTTAACCTTTATGTTGGAGACAATCGAAACTTCCTTCTAAACTATTCCGTACAATAATCGCTTTATCAAGAATAATGAGGCATTCATCGACTAAAAAAATCAATTTACTTAAATCATTGGTTTTCTTGCTAAATGAAACAAATGCTTGTTATTTAAGGATGTAAAATTAGGGTTTGTGATCCATTAATCGGTACATCTTAAAAATTTGTCTATTTAATAAAACAACTATGATACGTAAATTTAAATCTCTAATCCCTTTCCTACTTGCCAGTGTTTTAGCCTTATCAATTCAATCTTGTTTCGATGGAGACGATTATGATTTTGATAAGCTATCTGATCAAGTTGACTGGACTCCAAACATGATTGTTCCAGCTGGTTACGGCACTTATTCTTTATGGTATTTATTAAATCAACACGAAGCCGATCCTGCCGATCAAACCATCGTGTTAGATGCTGAAGGATTTTTACACATTAAGTATTTGGAAGAAGATATTTTCACTTATAACGTTGCTGATGTTATCAACTTCCCAACGCAAACTGCTCTTGACCTATCTTATTCATTGCCTAGTCTTGGTGTTGGAATTCCTCATGCTTCACTTCCTACTTTCTTACCTCAAACTGATCAGATTCAAGTTATAACTGGCGGAAGTACAGCTATTACGCTATATGAGTTAGATTTGAATGCCAATCTAAGATTTCTATTATCGAATCCGCTAAATAAATTTGTAGTTCTTTCTGTTTCGATTCCTAACGGAAAAGCTGGTGGAACAGCAATTAATGAAGTATTTACGTTAGATCCCGGCACTCCTAACCAAGAAAGAATATTAAATCTAACAGATCTAAATTTAGGTTTCAATATACCATATACCACCAATAATGATGTTGACATTGTTTTCAATATTACTGTTGTTGATGATGGTGGATTAGTAACTAGTTCAGGAGATCTAGGAATCAATCTTGAAGTTCAAAATATAGATTTTCAATTGGCACAAGGAGATTTTGGAAACCAAAATATTCTTCTTGATGCAGGAAATATCGATATGGATGTTGATTTTTGGGATGACATAGAAGGGGAATATCAATTTGCCAATCCTCAAATATCTTTACATATGGAAAATTCGGTTGGTGTTCCTTTCCAAATTAATGCTGATATTATTGGCTATGCTTCTGATGGAAGTAGCGCAACACTTAATCCTGATGCATTGCAACCAAATTATCCACAAACTGTGTCTGTCACAAATCCATTAGCGATTGATGCAATTACAGAAATCATTACTTACGATAAAAACAATTCCGATATTGTAGATTTAATGGCTTTACCTCCATCGGACAGATTAGAATACACGGGCAATATTGCATTAAATCCTGTAGGTGCAATCGCTCCTAGCCCAACAACACCAAACCTAATTAGTAATAATTCAGCTATTGGAGTTGATATTGAAATTGATATTCCTTTGGATTTCACCGCAAATAAACTAATGCTTAGAGATACAATTGACGATCTTGATATTAGTGATGCCGATAAAATAATGAATGCAGCTGTGGTTATTGTTACTGAAAATGGATATCCGCTTGACGTAATGATTGACAAAATTTATTTTACCGATGCAGCCTACACTGTAATTGATTCGATCTCTGACGAGAATGTGATTGATGCAGCTACCGTATTTACCTCAGGAGCAAAAATTGGAGAAGTGGATCCGAGTTCTATAAAAGAAGTTGAGCATCAAATTAAATTGACTCAAACACAGATTGTAAATTTAAATAAAACCAAAAATCTAATTATCAACGCTAGTGTGAGCACAAGTAATGGTGGAGTTCCTGTTAAATTAATGGGAGATTATGAATTGAAATTCACCCTTTCTGTTCAGGCACAAATCGACCTTAATAACTAATCGCACTAACTATTACCGACCATGATTAAATCTATTAGTAAAACTATTTTAGCTGGCTTATTTTTTTTAATGCTTGCATTTTCTGTATCAGCACAAAAAATGAACAACACTTTGTATTTTATGCAAAATGCTCCTCAAGCGAATCAATTAAATCCAGCTATTCAACCTGAATGTAAAGTCTTTGTTGGCTTTCCAGCATTAAGCTCTGTTTATTTAAATTACAGTAACAGTAGCTTTGGCTACAAAGATGTTATTACCGATGGTACTGGTATCAGAAAAGATTCTTTGGTGGCTGATGTCAATAGTTTCCATGATGCTTTAAAAACAACCAATTTTCTTTCACAACAATTTGAATTAACTCTTTTTGCGCTAGGAATACGTGCTAAAAAGTACTTTTTCACTTTAGATGTTATTGAAAAACAAGATACTCGCTTTAGCTTCGACAAAGAAATGATCACATTCTTAAAAGACGGAAACTATGACTTTAGAGGACGTACTGCTAATTGGGGTGGTCTTGGTTTAGATGCAAGTTATTATCATGAAATTGCACTTGGAGTATCTAAACAAGTCAATAACAAATGGACTGTGGGAATTAAGGGTAAAATTCTATTCGGTATTGCCAATCTTCACATGAAAGATTCGGACATGTCCGTTTTCACCTCATCTGCAGGAGATCAAATTGTGTTAAAATCTGAACATCACCTACGTGCTTCCATGCCAATAAATCAAATTGGAATTGATTCTGATGGGTTCGTAGATGATATTAATATTGACGGGGATGATTATGATGCAGATTTCTTTGCAAATACCGGCAATAAAGGTTTTGCAGTTGATTTGGGTATGACCTATCAAATGGATGAAAAAACTCGCTTATACGCAAGTGTATTAGATATTGGAGCTATTAATTGGAAAACTGATGGTCATGAATTTTCTCAAAATGGTTCGTTTACCTGGACAGGTGCAGATTGGTCACAATCTGGAAATTCAAATGACCCTAACTACGAAGAGATAGAAGATGTTTTTGAAGATTTAAGTGATTCAATTGCTGATCAATTTCGCGTTTCGAACCTAACCGGGAGCTATTCTGTCGGTTTGCCTACTAAAATCTATTTAGGAGGAACACATCAGCTAAATAAAAAAGTAAATGTAGGAGCTTTAAGTCGTACCGAAATATTCAATGGAAAAGTTCAATCATCTTTAACTTTTTCGGCAAATGCTCGATTCTTCAAAAACCTAAGTACTTCACTTAGTTATTCGGTTGTAAACAATTCATACAACAACATTGGTTTCGGATTATCTACTAAATTAGGTCCAACACAGTTTTATGTGGTTAGTGATAATGTAATGGCTGCCATAAAACCAAACAGCGCTCATTTGGCAAATATTCGCTTTGGTATTAACTTCCTATTTGGTTGTAAAGACAAAACAATTGTAAGAAATTCTTGCTCTTTCGAGGATGAGATAAAAAGCAAGAAAAAGCGTTTATACAAGTAAAAAACATTTTAAGAAACTCCCTATGGGGGTATTTACATTAATTCAAATTCAGGACTGCCCTTCGGGGCAGTCTTTTTTTTAGGAAAAATACAATCGTATTTGCGAAAGGATAACCCACGTTTGCAATTAAAAACAATCCATCTGCAAAACACAAGGTCCAAAAGTCAATGCCAAAGAACAGCTGAAAAAAAAATGAAATGCTTATATTTGCCTTTCTAAATAAAAAAGTATGTTCAAATTTATAGTCATAGCGATTGGGGTCTTTTACTTATTAAAGTGGACCATACGAGCAATATTCCCATTTTTGGTAAAAAAAACCTTCGATAAAATGCAGGATCAGGCTAAACAACAACAGGAGCAACAAACAAAAAAAGAAGGTGAAGTAACCATTGAAAAATCTTCAAACGCAGCAGGAAATTCTAACAAAAAAGATGTAGGTGACTATGTTGATTTTGAAGAAGTAGATGATTAATTCATCCTGCTCTCTCAGTATTAAGATTACCAATTAACTAGAGCGTTAATTGGCATTTTTTTGTATTTTTGCTATTTGCTTATTATTAGGGCTGTTTTATATAGTCTTAAGATATCAATAC
>JADGFH010000724.1 GCA_016743925.1 Labilibaculum sp. | reverse complement strand
AGCTTAAAATTGACTCTCATAAATGCTTACTATTTATCGTATGATCATTTTAAAAATTACCAAGAATGGATAAAGATCCTCTTATCGGTTTAATATCTTTAGTATTAAAATTGATACTGTAATAATAGGTTCCGTTTGGTAAAATAGATCCATTATAGCTGCCCTTCCAATTGTTATGATAGGCTTTAGAGTAGAAAATTTGCTGTCCATAAATATTAAATATAGATACTTCGGGAGCTTCCAATTCTAGATCATATTGAATAAGCCATTCATCGTTAATCCCATCTCCATTAGGTGTTAAGGCATTGTTCACAATAACACGTTTATTGTGAACAAATTTGATTTCAATTTCTTCTCCTTCTTTTGAAGTACGACAAAAGTTATCGTCAACAACTAAAATACGATAGGTGCCAATAGCTAAATTGTTTATTTCCAATACATTTTCTTCTGTGGTATAGGTTTGTCCGGGCTCAATTATAAATTTATATGGTGGAGTACCATTTGTTACACTAATAGTGAGTTGGCCATCATTTCCATAATGAACATCTCTACTTAGAAGTTGTAGGCTTGGTTTAGAATGCACTTCAAATTCTGGTTCCGATGCAGTAAAATCATCTATGCAGTTACCAATGAGTATTTTGTATTGAGATTGCTCGTCAGGTAATAAATCTTCAAAAACAATACTTTCTCCAGATCCTGTGATACTACTAATTTCTTGATTGCCGTCTAAGAGGATATACTCAATACCGGTATTCGTAATTGGGATTTCAACATCTACATTTTCTCCAAGGCAAGCATCGGTTGGGGTAACAAAGCTCTCAACCGAGAAGGGTTCAATATCAATAATACTAATTTCTTTTTTGCTGTTTAAAAGGATTTTGTCAGAACAAATTGTTTCGTGAGTATACACTTGAAATTCGGTAGAATTAACTAGCGAAAGTCCAGGAAAATCAATTGTATTTCCATTACCGATAATGTTTGGCTCTATAAAATCAACTCCATCATGAAGTTGGTAGTACATTCCTTCTTCACTGTCTTTTACCGAAAGCACCACCTCTTCATCATGGCAGATTATATCATGATTAGCAAGAATTTTTTTGTTATTTGTTGGGTGCATGTGAACATCAACATCAACAGTGTATCTGATATTAACAGGATTCAAACATTTATTTCCTAATGCCTCAATTCGGTAAGTAGTTGAAGCAAGCGGAATGGTTGGTTCGAAATTAATTTCTTCGCTATTTCCCGAAACAGTTGAGCCTATTGCGAGGTCTCCATCAAATAGTTGGTAACTAACAGCAGGATCTGTAGGTGTTAAGGAAATTATAACTTCTTCATTTTCGCAAACGGTATGTTTGTTAATAGTCGGATGAAGATGATCTTCAGGAGGTAGGCCTACCAATACTTTTGCTGTTTGTTTAAGCATTGAAGTGGAGCTACATATTTTATTCGTGGCTACGATGTGATAGATGACGGATCGGAACGGAGAAAATTCAGGAAAGGAAATAGCAGAATTATTTCCCTCGATAGGGTTTCCGTGCATATAAGTTCCATCGTATAATTGATAGCTAACACCATTTTCGCTACTGCCCAATGAGATAATTGTATTTTCACTAATGCAGATCTGATCTTCAGAAATAATAACTTTAATATCATCAGCAGGCGGCCGAATTACTTCCAGAAATATAGACTCATTTAAAGTTGTTGTTTCTAATGTAATGTTGTTGGTAGCAATTATTTGATAAGTTGCAGAATTATCTGGTGTTATCGTGAAATGTAAAAGAGAACCATTCCCATTTTGAGCATTGCCAATATTAATTCCTTCAGCAGTTAGTTGATAGTTTACATTGATTTCACTTGGTGTGATATGTATTTGAGAGGTTTCACCAAAACAAATAATTTCGGTATCGACATTTACACTTAATGTATTGTCTGGTATTAAAAGCGCATTGTTAGATCCCATATTAATATATGAGAACACCTGAATTGGAAGACCTAAAGTCAGAAAATATAGAATAATTGCCAACTTTAGATGTAGTGATTTGTATTGGCTCATTATTTATTTGATTATCAGTGATATTATGTTTAATGTATGTTGTTGTTATAGCTAAAAACGAGCTGTAAATTAGATTCTTTTAAGAAAATTTAACAATTCTAAATTGTTGTTTTTGATATTTTATTAAAATCATTAGGTTTAATTGGTTGTCAGTAAAAAGCGCCTTTTTGTCTGATTATTAAAGTGTAAGATGAGTGAGGAATAGTTTTTTGCAGTGTCTTTATTTTATTTTAGATCGATTAAGAATAGTAAAATCCTGACATGTAATGACTTAGGTCTTGATTTCATATAAGCATTCGCTTTTGACCAGAAGCGTAAAGTGAATGACCAAAGTGCATTTTTAAAATGGCAATGTAAACTTGTTTCGTTTTTAATGATTATATGCAGGGTCTAAAGCTTGTACTAATAAATTTTATACATTTGTTTTAATCATTTGAAATAAGATTTTAGACATGCAGAATACAAAACAATTGGAGTTGGATAAAAAACAGGAAAACTTAGATCGCAGATATGTTAGAATGGCATTGGTGTGGGCAGAAAATTCATATTGCGAGAGAAGAAAAGTGGGAGCTTTAATTGTTAAGGATAAGATGATTATTTCGGATGGGTACAATGGAACACCATCTGGCTTTGAGAATGTTTGTGAAGATGAGAATTATAAAACAAAGCCTTATGTGCTGCATGCTGAGGCAAATGCAATAACAAAAGTTGCTAAATCTAGCAATAGTAGCGATAATGCAACGCTGTATGTGACTGCTACACCTTGTATTGAATGTGCAAAGCTAATTATACAAGCAGGTATCGTTCGTGTAGTGTATTCAGAAGAATATCATAGTACGGAAGGAAAAGATTTGCTGGAAAGAGCAGGGATTGAAGTGAAATTTATTAATTTAAAGGAACAGTTTTAAAATATTTATATGGCTTACAATAATAGTAGAAACACAATAATATTCCCAATTCTGTTGGCTTTGGCTATCGTATTGGGCATGTTTTTAAATTCTCTTTTCCAAAAAGGGGAAGGAGTACAACAGGGAATTTTTCAGATGCCAAGCTCTGGAAATAAGTTGGATGTTGTCTTGGACATGATTGAGGAAGATTACGTAGACACGGTTTCATCTGCTGAATTGGTAGAGAGTGCTATTCCATTAATTTTGAAAGATTTGGATCCGCACACAGTATATATCCCTGCTAAAGATTTGCAAAAAGTAAATGAGGATTTAAAAGGTAATTTTGGAGGAATTGGAGTTCAGTTTATTCGTTATCAAGATACTGTCGCAATTGTTCGGGTAATACCTGGTGGCCCTTCGGAGTTGGCAGGGATATTAGCTGGCGACCGAAT
>JADGFH010000723.1 GCA_016743925.1 Labilibaculum sp. | reverse complement strand
GGCTTATGCCGATAAATACATGCATAAATTGGAAAGTTTCTGCCTTTTTCATTCATCACCTAATGCAGATACAGGTGAGAAAAAAGAAAATCGAAAAAGAGAAATTGATTTAATTTTAGAAGGAAAAAAAGAACTCATTTGCAAGGCCAGCATTCCAAATACGTTTTCGAACAAAAATTTGATAAAGTTTGCTCATGAAATTGAACGGATAACAAAAATTGCTTGTGAAACGCCTGATCATGGCATTGTTGCTGCTTTGGAAGCTATGATGAATCGACCAGATCGAAATCACATTTTAAAAGCCCTCGATATGCCTAAAGTAAGTATTATTGGCAAGGAAGATAATTTTATACCCATGAAAGTCGCTGGTGAAATTGCGAAAGCAAATAAGTTAACTCCTTTTGTACTACAAACCTCAGGTCACATGGGATTTATAGAACAACGACAGGAATGTTTACGAGAAATTTTTAGAATTATTTATGAGTGCTAAAAATTAGTGCTGATTGCGGTGAAAACAAAGTTCAGCTCAAAATACAAGCGCCGTCAGGGTGCAAAACTCCAGACGGGCATTTCTTCATTACAAAAAGCAAAAAATCCCACAATTGAATCTAAAATTCATTCGTGGGATTCTGTATATCCTTTGATGTTCTTTCTGGTTAAATCCTATTCCTCTCCGTAAAGTAATTCGTATTCTCTTTTTTTAGCGGCTGCATGCCAAGCTTCTGGCACAACTTTCCAGTTCTGATTACAATGAATATCAACGGTTCCTTTCTTTTCAATCCATTTCATTAAGTAATAACGCAAATCCTTAGTTGTTGAATTGACCAATCTAGATATTAATTCTTCTTTGCTTAAGCCAGCGCCCGTAGTTAAATGGTTTCCTCCACCATTACCGCGATATGAATTTAATGCTACTCGATAAGTCTTGGCCTCATCAAAAGCTTCTCCATTACTCATTCGCAATATCTTAACACGATTTCCATATGCTTTTGTTAGATCTACTTCATAATCTATTCCTTCTGCCGAATCGTAATTAAAGAACATGGTACTCAAGCGATTTCCTTTGTCTGTCTTTTCGATAAACAACATAGGATCTGAGGCTTTCTCCATTTTCTGAAACCAATCTTTATAACTAAATTCTAAAAATCCATGAATCTCTTTCCCTGTCAAATTCATTGTATACAACAAATTTTCAAATCGATACAACTTAAATAAGTCCCGAACCTGTAATTCTCCTGAATCAATTTTAGCATTGTATGAAAGAGGAGCTGCAAAAGAGATATCTGCTTCAGCCAAATCCATCTGAATATTTTGAATTAGATCGATAAATGGAGAATCTCCAAACATCGCATCTTTTGTTGTAATGCTCTTTTTAAAAGTACCTACAGGACGCGATACATAGTTCTTTACCTCATCAAACAAAGGTTGAAATTTCTCATTGTATTCCTTAGAGACCGAAATATCTTTAACCTCAACCAAATTAGGTTTCATTGCTTTAATGTACTTCTTTGTTTGCGGATCTAGCGTAAAATCAATTGTTACCTCAGCAATATAACGAGCTCTACTTTTGGGATTAATCACCAAAACCTTTTCTTTATCAGGATTTTCAATCCAAAGAACATTCTCCTGATGATCGTGCCCGCAAATCACCATATCAATTCCAGAAACATTTTTAGCAACAAGAATTGATGCATTTTCCGGATTACTTTCTTCTCCTTTGTGCTCCTCTCCAGCGCCTGAATGAAAAAGTCCCACAACAAAATCTGGCTTTTCTTTTTCCTGGATAATTTTCATCCACTTTTTTGCCGATTCAATCATTGGTTTGAAATGGATTCCCGACCAAATTTTCTCTGGTAACCATTTCGGTATTGCAGGAGTTATTAATCCTAAAACAGCAATCTTCACACCTTTCCTCTCAATAATTGTATAAGGTTTAAAGTAGGTTTTACCATCCGAATTTCGAACTGCATTTGCAGCCATCCATGGAAATTGATACTCCTTTACCAATCGGTCATATACTTCGTGACCAGGTTCAATATCATGATTCCCAATAGTTGCAGCATCATACTGCATAAAATTCATTATCTCCGCACAAATATGTTTGGTTTCTGTTTTCTCGAAATTAGAATAATAAACCAAAGGATCTCCTTGCAAAATATCACCATTATCTAGTAATACTATTTCCGATTCTCCTTTCTTACGTTCTCCATCTACATAAGCATACACTTGTGACAAAGACGTTTCCGTTTCACGGTCTCCAACCAAATCGTATGGAAATAAAGCGCCATGTACATCACTTGTTCCCATTATTTTAACTTGAACATGATCTGCTTTTTTATCTACACAGGAAGCTATAAGCAAGACATTTACAAACAGAAAATAAAAATATAATTTCTTCATTTTAATTTCATTTTTTAGGGGCGATAAGATACTATAAAAATGAATACGCAAAAATTGGAAACAAAATTTCATAAAAAAAAGGCTCCAATAAATATTGAAACCCTTTTAAAATCTAACCTATAGACATTTAATTCATACGTTTATGCCTTTTAGCAAAACCCTTTTTTCCTTTTGGATGACTCATAAAAAGCACCAATTGATCTTCTGTCAAGATTTCTCTTATCTCCATTTTGTTATCAATTTGTTTTTTAGCCAATTGATTTTGAATGTCTGATGAGCGATCTACATTTTCCATAATGCTATTCTTGTCAATCTTTTCAGCAGTCATTAAATGCTTTTGCTTCAAGCGTATCACTTCAAGTTCATTTCTTAAATCTTTTGTTTCCTTAAGGTGGGCAAGACGAATTTCTTTCATTTGTGCCTTTTGATCGTCACTTAAATCCAGCATATTTCTGTCTTTTCTCATTTGCTTTCCAGCCTTAAGTTTGAATTCACTTCCTTTCTTCCTTTGTTGTAGACCTCTTTCTCCTTTTTGTATTCCTTGCTGCTTTCTTCCCATTTCAGACCTCTTTGCCTGTCCCATCTGGCCTTTTTTGCCATGTCTTACACCTTTTTTATGCTTCAAACGATTTGCCATCATCACCTGTTGTTCTTCCGTTAAAAAAGAACGAATATCTAATTTCATACCAATCTCTTCTTTCTTCATCTGATTTTTCAGATCAGATATTTTATCGGCATTGGCATAAATTTGCTTCATATTAGGTTTCGCAGAGGAGAATAAAGTTCTTTGCTTTGCATGAAGTTCACCTAACTCATTTTTAAGATTGATAGTTGTTTTTGCAAAAGCAATTCGAGCTTCTTTCATTTGCTCTTTTTGCTCCTCATTCAAACCAACACGCTTTTCACCATCTCTTTTTAACTCACGTGATTCTGGTTGTGCTTGCAAACCAGAAAAAACTAAAAATAAAAAGGCTACCAGACCTAATATCGATATAC
>JADGFH010000722.1 GCA_016743925.1 Labilibaculum sp. | reverse complement strand
GATGAATTATAAATTGCTTATATTTTTCTCCCCCAGATTTTAACAGCTCCACCCATTCCAATATTCATTAATCGTTTGCCTGCATGACCCAATACAATACCGCAAAAAAGAGCTATAGATCCACATAACATTAATAATAGTTTAGAATTTAGATCATCGATATTGTGCCAGACTAAAAATGGGGTAAAGACGGATACCACCGTCATAATTACGCTATAAATAATTTTCTTTTTTAAGATTGGGGTGGTAACCGATTTGAATCTTAATTTTCCGTCAACCAATCCGCTAATAAAAGCTGCAATTACAGTAAAAGGAAAAATGGCTCCAGCAAAACGTGCTGCACCTAACATTACCTCTGGAAAAAAGTTAGGGAAAATAAGGTTTATTATTAATGCTTGTAATAAGAAAACAAGTAAGGTTTGTGGAAAATGAACAGCAATAGGATGTAAATCTAAATGTAAAATTCTACTTCTACCAGGTGACATTCTTTCCTTATATTGTTCGAAAACCTTTTTAGGTAGACCACATGCAGGACAGATGTCCTCTAGCTCACTTTCCTTCATAACATAGCCACATGGCTTACAAATAAAAAGTTTCTCTTGCTGTTTTTCTTCTTTCATATCAAAAAATTAGGGATGTTAGTCCGATAAAAATTACAATAAGCTCTATCGTTTATTACCGCTTCTAAAGTTGTAGAAAAATATTATGATACTCCTTTAAAATTGTTTTAGAATCTTTTTAAATTTCATTCCAAAATGGTAATTATTTTAGAAGAAAGGTGAAGTTGAAAAGGAGAGTTTTTACCAAATCGCTAGTTTGTAGAATTAAAGTGTGTTTTTAAAATAAGGTGTTTAGCTCATCGTAAAAATATTCATTCGAGGCTTCTTGCATATTGGGCACAGCACTTTTTCCTCTTAAAGGGCGAACCGTATGTGCAATTAATTTTTCTGCAGAGGTACGAATTAAGGATTGAATTTCTTGTTGATCTTCTTTGCTATTGATGGGTAGCAACCAATTGTCTTCTTTATCTTCAGCCAGGATCAAAGGCATTCTTGGGCCAGCATGTTTTGGCTTGTTGTGAATTTCGGCTAACAATGAATTTGCTTTACAAGTAACAATGCTAAAAGTACGTTGTAATTCTCCGCTTTCCTTGTTAAACCAATCTGACCAAAGTCCTGCCAAAGTAATCGAATCTCCATTTGCTTTACGGATATAATAGGGAAATGACTTTTTTTCTCGATGGTGATGTTCGAAAAATCCATCAATAGTGATGAGGCAGCGTTTGTGTTTGGCTGCATCTCGAAAGGAAGGTTTTTCAAATATGCTCTCGCCACGTGCATTAATTGTGTTTTTGCGTAGTTTATTAGCTTGTTCTTGATCTTTTGTCCATTCAGGAATTAATCCCCAGGAAGCAGGAGAGGGCAGTGTAGGGGTTTCGTTGGTGTAGATTAGCAGATTCGGATGAGAAAAGCCTGAAACCTGATGCCATTGTGTGATGTATGGTTCCAAGTTAGTCTCCAATTCACGAATCACATCTTTGTGATTCATGCGACGCGCTCTTTTGAGCTGAGCTTCCAATTTTGCTTGAATGTCGTAACACATCAGGAATGTTTTTAATTCAATAGCTTTATATCTATTAATTGATCTATATCTTCTATTGGTTCATGATTTTTAACTTCGATGGCAATACTTCTTCCTTCAACATATTTCTTAGCATTGGCCAAATCTGATTTAATCACTTTTGCAATATCGCTTGCCATAATTTGATCGGTTGCCTTTTGTCCAAATACAAATGCCACTTTAAAATACCCTTTGTGAGGGAGCAGGTAAATAATTGCACGCTTTTTATCCTTCAAACGAAAATTCCATCCATACTTTTTACCCGGATAATTCCATTCTTCCTTTGGATTTGGATATTTTTTTCGAACACTTTCGGCAATTTGTTCCCATAGTGGATAAAGTGAACCCAACTGTTCCTGTAAATCCGTTGGTGTAGGCTCTACTGCTTTGTCTGCAAAAATACTGATGTCCATCGTGTTTGGCTATTAGAGTGGTTTGTTTTTTCGATTGATAGAATAAAGTTAAATAAGATTTGGCTTTGATGCAAAAAAAGGATACAGCAGTATTCTTTTTGAAATGAAGTTAACCCAAAGTTAGGATGACAGTATTTTTTTGAAATGAAATCAAGCCGAAGTTAGGATGACAGTTTTTTTTTTGAAATGAAGTCAAGCCGAAGTTAGGATGACAGTAATTTTTTTGAAATGAAGTCAACCTAAAGTTAGGATGGCTGTATATTTTTTGAAATACAGTCAACTCGAATTAGGATGGCAGTAATTTTTTTGAAATGTAGTCAACCCAAAATTAGGATGGTAGTAATTTTTTTGAAATACAGTCAACCTGAATTAGGATGACAGTAATTTTTTTGAAATACGGTCGACCCAAAGTTAGGATGGCAGTAAAATTTTTAAAATACAGTCAACCCGAAGTTAGGATGACAGTATATTTTTTTAAATACAGTCAACCCAAAGTTAGGATGACAGTAATTTTTTAAAAATGCAGTCAACCCGAAGTTAGGATGGCAGTAAAATTTTTAAAATACAGTCAACCCGAATTAGGATGACAGTAATTTTTTTGAAATGTAGTCAACCCAAAGTTAGGATGACAGTAAATTTTTTAAAATACAGTCAACTCAAAGTTAGGATGATAGTAAATTTTTTGAAATGAAGTCAACCGGAAATTAGGATGACAGCATATTTTTTGAAATACAGTCAACTCAAAGTTAGGATGACAGTAAATTTTTTAAAATACAGTCAACTCAAAGTTAGGATGATAGTAAAATTTTTGAAATGAAGTCAACCGGAAATTAGGATGACAGCATATTTTTTGAAATGCAGTCAACCCGAAATTAGGATGACAGTATTTTTTTTGAAATACAGTCAACCTTAAATTAGGAGGGTAGTATATTTTTTGAAATACAGTCAACTCAAAGTTAGGATGGCTGTATATTTTTGGAAATATAGTCAACCCGAAATTAGCATGGTAGTAAATTTTTTAAAATACAGTCAACCTGAAGTTAGGATGGCAGTAATTTTTTAAAAAACTATCAACCCGAAACCAGTTCATAATTTATTTCGCAATGGAATGTTTCTATAAAATCGGACAATTATGCCATGCAAAGAGGGATGTTTCCTTTGCGGATATGCATTTCTGATTGTTTAAAGGACTTTAATCATATTGCTAATTTAGACAGCTAATCCTCCCATTTGAATTACTATAAAATAGGTTAGTGTTTACTTTGCCGAACATCTATTGTTTTGTAGATTTGAAATTGAAAAGCCAAAAACTAAGATTTAATATAATGAGAAACATATTTAAAAAAGCTTTAATTGTTATTCTATT
>JADGFH010000721.1 GCA_016743925.1 Labilibaculum sp. | reverse complement strand
ACCTACTGCTATCTTGTTTTTATTAACTGCAAAACTAATCTGCCTCCCATATTTTGCACAATCAATATAGATTTCAATTTTTTCACCGTCCCAGGTATATATTTTGTTTGGAGTTAAAATCCAAACCAAACCAGATTCATCCTTGCATAAACCAGCAACAGATAAATTTAGTATTTTTGTTAGTTTAAAATTATTATTTGGTTCAACACGATATACTCCGTGAGTATATTGGCCCACTATTATATTTCCCTTTACATCCTCTTGCAACCATTCTATTGCCGAGTGGTTTATTGTAAAAAGAGAATCCGAAACCACAGATTCAAAAACTTGTTTATCACTATTAAATTTAAACAGTCCTTTTTCATCTGTACCACACCAGACTTCTCCATTTAAATCGCAATAAATAGTCTTAACCTGGGCATTCAATATCTCAGTCCATTCCGGATAAGACTTATCATATTTCTCCAACAGTGAAGTGCGTGAATTATAGCGATAAAGAATTGGTTGACCGATGGTTCCAGCCCAATAATTGGCCTCTGAATCTTCGCAAAAGGTACTTACTTGGATATCTCTAACCTTCCACTGCCATCTCCCATCAGGTTCGAAAACATGGTTATGATTATAAGAAACATTTACTCCAGAACTACGACCGCCAACCCAGATATTATCCATCGAATCGAACATCAATCCAAATATAGAATTTGCATTCAGAGAAGGCTTTCCTAACCACTTAACTTCATCTTTTTTAGGCTTAAATATATAAATACCATCAAATGTTGCCACCCAGACGTCATTATCACGTTCTATAATTCTACGAATAAATGGGCTAATACTTTCCTTTAGTCCAAAATAATCCTCAACCTTTACAAATTCCTGATTTTTCAGTTCCCGAACAAACAAGCCATTTCGTCCGGTGCCAACCCAAATACTACCATCAGAAAGAATCGTAGCTTCTTCAACAGCATAGTTATTCAAATAGCGTCCCTTAAAAATGATTCTCTCATCGACAATGCGATATTGAAACAGTCCATTAGTTGTTCCAACAAGCAAATCACCATTGCTATACTTAAGCATTTTAGCACCAGCCCCCTGTATTTCCTTTAATGGAGCTAAGCCTTTTATAGAATCCGATAAAACCATAGCCAATCCAACTCCATTATCGGTGGCTATAACACACAAGGAATCGGTAACATTACCGATAGCTCTAATTACTCCTTCATTATAATGCAAAGATTTAAATTCATCGTTAATCTTATCATAAATAAATAATCCTTTTCTATTTAATGCAAGAAGTTTATCATTTATTATTGAAAATCTGGGAATCCAAAGCTGATGTTTATTTTCTTCTTTTGAGAACGTAATTGGCACGTAGGAATTTCCTATTAAGCGATATACATGCTTGCTAGTATGAACCCATATATGTTGATCGTACTCTACAAAATCAAACACATCTTTATCAAAGACTCCTTCGTCGTATGAAAAAAAAGAAAACTGACTATTTATTGTATCAAATGCTAAAGCAGCTTTACAAACAACAATCAATAATATAAATACTAAAACCCTCAATTTACAAAGCATATATTTCCTATCCAACTTCAAAAATAAGCATCCAATCTAATAATAAAAATAAACGCTCATGGTATTTTCAAAATAAAAGCTCCCTTACTATTTTGCCAGAAGATGAGCATATAATAAGCTATTATCTTTGAAGTGATTAATGGAATATTTAAGCTAAAGGTAAACTAAGGATATTACGAAGAAGCACAAAGGAACATTGAAGGAAAATCACTGTAGAAGCAAGTCACACTCTGACATGGACATCTTACTTATAGTCAGAGTGTGACGAACTGTTATTTGGGAGAATTGAAATATAAAGGAAATCTTTTAAAGTTCGTTGTGTAATTCAATTGGTGGTCTGTAGTTAACCCCTCTATTCAATAAATAGGAAAGTTGTAGTTGAATTTTTTGTCTAAATTTATCCCAAGAACGATGCTCCATTTCTGTCCATCCTGCTTCGGACAATGCAAATGCGCGCGGAAAAGTCATATAGAATAAACGATCGATATTTTTTATTGATTCTCCCCACATCGTTGCCTCTATACCAATGATAAATTTAGAATCCTTTTTGGCCAATCCATAAGAAGGATCAAATTCATAAACCTTTTTTAGAGGTAAAACAGGAATCCATTTGGGCATATAGTGTTTATCTGATGCAGAGGGAGCATAATCCAAATAACAGTGTTCTCCAGGTGCACAAATAAGTTTCAAATCATTTTCTTTCGCAAATTCAATAACTGGCTTGGCTGTACCTGATCTCCACAAAGTAACAGTCTTCCCCTTTGGATAACGATGCCCTGCTTCGTGCCAAAAAATAAGCTCTTTATTGTATTTTTCTGCTATCGTATTTACTCTGGCAAAAAGATAATCCATTAATTCGTCGTCCTTTTTTAGCTTTTCACTTGCTTTAAGCGCCTGGCATTTTGGACATTTACTCCAATCGTCTTTATTTACTTCGTCTCCTCCAACATGCAATTTACGACCAGGGAATATTTCTGCCAATTGCTTAACAATAGCTTCATAAAAATCATAAAATTTAGGATTCCCAATACAGATAGGAGCAGCATGTGGATAATTCTCCGTAATCTCAGCTTTTAATGTCGTATCTGGAAAACAAGCAAACTCCGGATACGCCGTTAACAAGGTATGTCCATGACCAGGAATATCAATTTCGGGCATAATTTCAACATTCCGAGACGACGCATATTTAACCAAGTCTTTTAAATCTCCCTTAGTATAAAATCCACTTATCAGAAATTCATCATTTGGACTAGCATCACGTTTAGAGCCTACTTCGGTTAATCTTGGGTAATCTTTCATTTCTAAACACCATCCATGATCGTCTGCCAAATGAAAGTGAAGCGTATTAAATTTATAATGTGCCATTAAATCAATGTATCTTTTTACATCATTTACCGGAATAAAATGACGCGCTGGATCTAGCATCAGTGCGCGATAAGCAAATCTTGGTGCGTCTTCAATCCTCACCTCTTTTATTTTCTTATCCTTTCTGATATCAGAAAAAGACATTAGATATTGTTCTAGTGTCTGAATTCCATAAAATACACCAGCCATGCTTCCAGCCTTAAGAGATATTTCACGATTATAAATTTCTAGAGAATAAGCTTCCATATTTTTGATTGACGGATCTTTTTCAATTATCATTCTTAAGCTATTCTTGGAATTAGACACAGTATTTAATTTCACTGGAATGCCCAAGTTCTTTTTTATGACATTCTCCAAATGCTCAAGCAGTAAGGACTCATTTTTGAAATCTTTAAACGAAATCTGAATCGACTCCTGATTCACTTTCATCCATTTATCACTTACCTCTATATCATTA
>JADGFH010000720.1 GCA_016743925.1 Labilibaculum sp. | reverse complement strand
AGCACTGCTGCCGATATTAATACCTTAATTGAAGGCGGCGCTAATGATATGGATATCAATCAAAACAAAAGAGATGAGATACAAGAAGAAGCAGAAAAGCTATCTAAAGACTTTGTTGATGCAATTAGTTATCATATAAAAAATGGTGAGCAGCCAGATGCTTCTTATGCATTTCAAATTGCCGTAGCATTTAATAAAATGCTTGAAACCTACCGACAAGTTTTCAGCGAAAGTCATAAAAAAGATTTGTTAGTTGCCTTTGGAATTAGTGCTATTTGGATGAGTATATTAAATGGATTAGACGCCGAAAGTGGAATCATGCCAAATCATCCATTTAAAAGAGAAATTGCCAATACGATAAGAGCAATTACCGATATTCTAGACGAACAGAAAAGACAATAAGCTAAAAATCCCCGTAAGGAATTACTTCCAAACGGGGATTTTTATTTTAGTATAAAGCGATACTATTTGTTCTCTTGTGAGAATTTTCTTCCAGCATGTAATGCTTTAATATTCATCTCAACAATTTCTTCTCCTTTTCTTCCGAAGATTTTTCGAATTCCTTCTTCTAAGTACTCAAAAGGAATATCGATAAACGGAGAAGCTGCGCCTAACATTACGAAGTTAAAAGCACGCGCCGAACCAACTTCTTCCTTTGCTATTCGATCAGCATCAATCAAAACGTAGTTTGGTAATGCTTTAATTGTTGCTTCTAATTCCTCTTGCTCAGGATAATCGGTAATATTAATAAATGGAGTTGAATTAGCTACCACATAACCACCTTTTTTCAAGTATGGAAGATAACGTAATGCCTCCATAGGTTCAACCGATAAAATAATATCAGCTCCACCTTTAGGAATCAAATCTGAGTAAATTGGCTTATCAGAAATTCTCATGAAAGACTGAACATCACCACCACGCTGACTCATACCATGAGTTTCAGCTTGTTTCATATGTAAATCGTTGTCTAAAGCAGCAGAACCTAAAGCAGCAGCAATGGATAAAATCCCTTGTCCGCCAACACCTGCAATGACCATATCTGTTTTCATAATTCTATATTTTTGATTGTTTAGGTTTAAGTTTTAAATTAAGCTTTAGCAGCTGCTTTTGCTCTTGCCGCTTTTTTAATCTTCTGATCGCGAACATTCTTCTGAACACATACACGACGAGGTATAATTACAGATACTCCATTGTAATCACACTCCTTACGGAAAATCTCCTTAATTTCTTCGTGTTTTTTAGGCACTGGAAGCAATACATGAATGTGCTCCTTCTCTACTCCTAAACCTTCACAAATAGCTTCTAATTTACCTTTAGCTGATGACTTCTGTCCTCCAGTCATAGATATTGACTCGTTATCAGAAATAATAACTGTTATTGGCGTTTTTTCATTAATCGCATCTAATAAACCTGTCATACCCGAGTGAGTAAAAGTTGAATCACCAATTACAGCAACCGAAGGAACCAAACCTGCATCGGCAGCACCTTTTGCCATTGTAATCGAAGCACCCATATCAACACAAGAGTTAATTGCATTAAATGGAGGCAAAGCACCTAAAGTGTAGCATCCTATATCTGCAAATACACGACCTGCACCATACTCAGCCACAACCTCATTCAATGCTCTGTAAACATCAATGTGACTACATCCAACACAAAGTGCTGGTGGACGAGCTGAAACCAAACTAGGAACATCTGCTCCTTCTTCAATTTCAAAACCTAAAGCTCTACCAACCATATCAGGAGTCAATTCACCATCGCGAGAAAGTGTTCCATCTAAACGACCAATAACAGCTTCTTTTTCTAAATATCCTTTTAGCATTTCTTCAATTACCGGATATCCCTCTTCCAAAATCATTACCTTATCACACTCGCTGGTGATTTTTTGAATCATTTTACGAGGAATTGGATACTGGCTAATTTTTACAACTGGATAAGGACAATCTCCATTAGGATAATTTTCCATTAAATAGTTGTATCCTAAACCACAAGCAATAATACCCATCGATTTATCTGCTGCATCAGTATATGAGTTGAAAACTGATTCTTCCGAAACAGCTTCAAATTTTTCCTGGTTGCTCAACAACATTTTGTAACGCTTACGAGCAATTCCTGGAAGCAATACAAATTGTACTTTATCCTCAGGTAATTTCATGTGGTTTTGAACAGTAACTTCAGTAGCTCTTGTTATACCAGCACGAGAGTGAGCCAAACGAGTGGTAATTCTCATTAACACAGGAATTTCACAAGCTTCAGATAAATCAAATCCAAATTTTGCCATATCGTAAGCTTCTTGCTGATTTGATGGCTCTAAAATTGGCATCATTGCAAACTTACCGTACACACGAGAATCTTGCTCATTTTGAGAAGAGTGCATCGATGGATCATCAGCAACAACAATAAGTAAACCACCATTAGCTCCAGTAATAGCAGCATTCATGAAACAATCGGCAGCTACATTTAAACCTACGTGTTTCATACAAACCATAGCTCTTTTTCCAGCATATGACATACCTAAGCCAGATTCCATAGCTGTTTTCTCATTCGCAGCCCAATCACTGTGAATATTCAACTCAGTGGCTTGTTTTGAGTGTTGAACGTACTCCGTAATTTCGGTTGAAGGTGTTCCCGGATAAGCATAAACTCCGGACATTCCACCATCAATAGCTCCTTGAGCGATGGCTTCAACACCTAATAGTAAAGACTTTTGCATTTTGTGTATGTTTAACTATTTTGTATAATTCTAGATATTCGACATTTAGCAATATTATTTGCTTTGCCAGATAGATATAAGTTATCAAATGATACATGTATACATCATTTACAATTTACTCCATAAAATAATGTAACGAAAGAAAGATGACCCAATTGGATCATGATAGGGAAAGAATATTAAAGGCCACCAAAAATCTCAAGATAGCTTACCAAGTAAGCACAGACGTAAAAATAAATTTCAATAAAATTCATATGTCTACTGAGAATTTGTAATTAAAACAAGGTTATTTCCTATTAATTGGTGCTAAAATACCAATATTTGATTTAAATTCAATAAAATCTTAAAAAATGCAATAAGTTTAGAATTATTTCAAATAACGAAAACGGTTGCATAGATTTATACAAATAAACTTATCCCATGAAAATAGGTAACTTATCGGAATTATATTTTACATTAAGAATCTATTTTTTTAATAGAAAAAATATTTGGTTTAATTCGACCAAAAGAATCAAAAACGTATCGATTCGCTAAAAGAATACTCAACATCAAATTCAGTGAGCAACCAACAAAAATGGCAATCATGATTAAGATTTGATATTTTATAGCAACAACAGGAGAACTACCACCAAGAATCTGACCTGTCATCATACCTGGCAAGGAAATTAAACCAATAACCGACATAGTGGCAATTAA
>JADGFH010000030.1 GCA_016743925.1 Labilibaculum sp. | reverse complement strand
AATCAGATGAAGCACAAATGGTATCTACGCCAGTAAAAAGAGCTTTGTCTTTTAAATACATATTTGCCAACAAGGAAATTTGCATTAACGATAATGAATTGATTGTTGGAGAAAGAGGTCCTGCTCCAAAAGCTTGTCCTACTTTTCCAGAAATATGCATTCATTCTTTGGATGATCTGCAGATTTTGAATGATAGGGAAAAAGTTTCTTTTCATGTTGATGAGGAAACGGTGCAAGTTTACAAGGACACGATTATTCCTTTTTGGAAAGGAAAAACCAATCGCGATCGCTTAATAAACAACATGACTTCAGAATGGATTGATGCATACGGAGCTGGTGTTTTTACAGAATTTCAGGAACAACGAGCACCCGGACATACCGTTTTGGGGAAAAAGATGTTTCAAAAAGGATTTCTAGATGTCAAAAAGGAAATTCAAACAGCTATTGATCAATTGGATTTTTTCGCAGATTCGCAAGCATACGAAAAGCAAGAAGAGTTAAAGGCAATGGCAATTACTTGCGATGGAATTATTCTGTTTGCAAATCGTCATGCAGATGAGTTAGAGCGATTGGCCAGCACAGAAAAAGATGCTAAACGTAAATTGGAATTGGAGCAGATGGCTGCAGTTTGTCGTCGAGTGCCAGCAAATGCGCCAGAAACATTTCACGAAGCATTACAACATTACTGGTTCATTCATTTGGGGGTAATTACCGAATTAAATCCTTGGGATTCTTTTAACCCAGGACGATTGGATCAGCATTTGCAGCCTTTTTACGAAAAGGAAGTGCTAACAGATGAACTTGCTAAAGATGATATGTATGAGTTACTTCAAGCTTTTTGGGTGAAATTCAATAATCATCCTGCACCACCAAAAATGGGTGTTACAGCAAAAGAAAGTAATACTTATACCGACTTCTGTCTGATCAATATGGGCGGATTGAAAGAGGATGGTTCGGATGCTGTGAACGACATGTCTTATGTGCTTTTGGATGTGATTGAGGAAATGCGATTGTTGCAACCTAGTTCCATGATTCAGGTGAGTAAGAAAAATCCTGATCGCTTTATCAAGCGCACTTTAAAGATTCTGAAAACAGGATTCGGACAGCCATCTATTTTTAATACCGATGCCGTAATTCAAGAGATGCTCCGACAAGGAAAAAGCATCGAAGATGCGCGTAATGGAGGTTGTAGTGGATGTGTAGAAACAGGAGCTTTTGGAACTGAAAATTATTCCTTAAGCGGCTATTTTAATTTGGCTAAGATTTTGGAAATTACCATGAACAATGGTTTTGATCCTCGTACAAAAAAACAAATTGGATTAAAGACAGGTAATATTGAAAGCTTTACTTCTTACGAGGAAGTTTTTGCTGCTTGGCAAAAGCAGGTCAATTACTTTGCAGATATTAAAATTCGTGGGAACAATGTAATTGAGCGTTTGTATGCCAATTATTTGCCAGTGCCATTTTTATCGGTATTGGTAGAAGATTGCATCTCAAAAGGTCAGGATTACAATGCTGGAGGAGCACGTTACAACACGAGCTATGTTCAAGGAGTTGGCTTGGGAAGTTTAAGCGATATGCTGTCGGCTATTAAGTATCAGGTTTTCGATCAGAAAAATGTTACGCTTCCAGAATTGAAGTATGCTATCGATCAGAATTTTGAAGATTACGATGAACTGAGAAGTAATTTGGTTTACAACACTCCAAAATATGGCAACGATGATGATTACGCTGATGATGAGGCGATCGCAATATTTGAAACTTTCTATTCTGCAATAAACGGCAGACCTTCAGCAAAAGGAGGAGTTTTTAGAATTAATATGCTGCCAACAACTTGCCATGTTTATTTTGGAAATGTTATGGGTGCATCGGCAGATGGTCGTTTGGCTGAGAAGCCATTGTCTGAAGGGATTTCTCCATTTCAAGGAGCTGATATGCAAGGGCCAACTGCGGTAGTAAAATCAGCAGCTAAAATTGATCACTTAAGAACAGGAGGAACGCTTTTAAATCAAAAGTTCAGTCCATCTTTTATGGATAGCGAAGCAGGAATTACACAGGTAATGAATTTGGTTCGTTCTTATTTCCGCATGGATGGACATCACATTCAGTTTAATGTGGTAAGTGTAGACACTCTAAAAAAAGCACAAAAGAATCCTGAGAATTACAAAGATTTAATTGTTCGAGTTGCTGGTTACAGTGATTATTTCAATGATTTGGGAGAAGATCTACAAAACGAAATCATCCAAAGAAACGAACACAAAGATTTTTAAATAAAACTGTATAGACGCACTGCTGTACGTCTCAATTATATTTTCTAAACGAAAATTTTAAAATAAAAACTCAAAACTATATACATATTTACTGATGACTAAATCCGCATTGCTATTGGCAGTGCGGATTTTCATTTAAAAATGGTTTTGGCATACAGAATATTGCTTTTCTATCTGTGAGTACTGTTTTTGGCGCTAGGATTATTTCTCAATGATGTGTAAATCAGCCGTGTGCGTTAAATTTATTGTTGATAAGCACAAAAATAAATGAAGGGTAGGGCACGAAAAAAGGTGGCCTGACCACCAAAAAAACATGGTGAGGGCACGAAAAAAGGTGGCCTGACCATCAAAATACATGGTGAGGGCACGAAAAAAGGTGGCCTGACCACCAAAAATACATGGTGAGGGCACGAAAAAAGGTGGCCTGACCACCAAAATACATGGTGAGGGCACGAAAAAAGGTGCCCTACCCACCAAATTAGATGGCCTTTATTTGCATGAGTATAATGAAAATTAATAATCGGTTTGTTTTGTGCGATGAGTATTGTTTTGTAGTTTCGTGAGAATAATCTCAATAGGGTATTGTTTTCGATTTAAAAGGAATACAATATTTGGAACAACATGGAGTTTAGAAAATTGAACGAGATACTAAATAAAACAAAATGAAAATAGCAGTACCGGTAACAAGCAGTAATCAAATCGATGGACATTTTGGTCATTGTGAATTTTACAATATTTATACAGTTTCAGAAACCAAGAAAATTGTAGAAACCAAAAGAATGGATTCGCCACAAGGTTGTGGTTGCAAATCGAACATTGCATCGGTTTTGGCGGAGGCAGGCGTTAAAATTATGCTGGCAGGCGGAATCGGAAACGGTGCCATTAATGTTCTAAACCGAAATGGAATTGAAGTAGTTCGTGGCTGTTCAGGATCAGCAGAAGTAATTGTAAATCTATTTATTGAAGGACAGATATGTGATAGTGGTTCTTCTTGCAGTCATACCCACGAAGAAGGTCATACATGCAATCATTAATTTCTGCATGAAATAAAATGGTAAAATTTATTTAAGAAGTGCCAATATCATCATGATATTGGCATTTTTCATGTGTAAAAATTATGATTTGAAAAGTAGAATACTAACCTAGACAAGTAGTTTTTATTTATCAAAAAAGATGAATTCTGAACGATGAAAAAATTGACTGGTGCTGTTAAATTTCTTAACTTGATATAAAGTATTACACTTCAGATTATTATACTCTTATTTTATTGTTTCATTTAAAACTATATGCTATGTCAAGTACAGGAGGAATTATTGCAGGCTTGCTAGCGGGCTGTGCTATTGGTGTTGGATTAGGGGTAATGTATGCTCCTGATAAAGGAGAAGTAACTCGTAAAAAGGTGAGGGCGAAAGCCAAAGAAAAAGTAGACGAATTAGATGTTGCCTTTGACAAGAGTGTTGCAAAAATGCGGACAAAGATGGACGAATTCATTGTCGAGTTAGAGAAAAAGTTGGAGGACTTCAGAAAAGTGGAGAAAGAAGAAGAGGAAATGATATAATTCTTCTTTCGCATTTGTTAATTCATGAATCAGATTATTGAAAAATCAGTTTACTAAAACAAAAGGTATTGGAAAAAATTACTGAACAGTTCTCACAATTAAAAGAACTACTTATTGAGTATTTCGATTCTAATGTGGAATATTACAAGTTTGCCGGTTTTGAAAAATTAATGCGGCTCGTTATTGCATTGACTTTTGCGGCTGTCTTTTTCGTATTGCTAATGCTTGCGCTGATTCTTTTGGGTTTTGCTGCTTCAATATGGCTTGGTAACATTTTAGAAAATGATGTTCTTGGCTATTTATGTATTGCTTTCTTTTACTTGCTATTGTTGCTGTTTATTTATTTATTCAGAGGACCTTTTATCGAGCGTCCTTTAATTAAGTATTTTCATCGTTTTCTATTTCACGATGAGAACAAGAAAAAAAGCTAAGCTGATTTTCTGAATCGAATTCTATGACTGTAGAATGTATTTTTATTGGGTAGGTTCACATTTACAAATTCGTGTAAAAATAGATCAAATGAGGCGTTTTTATTCACTTAAAGATATGGAAAGAGAAAGGTATCGTTTATATCTTGAAAAGGAATTGGTTGCGTATAAATTGAAATATTTCTATCAAAATACCAGAAATTCTTATCGACTTGAAAATATAGTCAGAGATAGTGTTGGTACTTGGCTGGGTAAATTCATAAGCAGATTGATTTGGAAAAAATCCAATTCAGATACAATTCAAGAGGAGTAAAAGGCAGAAAATTGAGAATACTAGAATTGTGAAATGCCGAATAACAAATTATTAAAAATGGAGGCGATTGAATCTGAAATAGGTTAATGGCCTCTTTTTTTGTGTCGAATTTACTTTTTAAAATCAAAGAGAAATCGCTCTTTTTTCAAGAGAATTGATTTTGAAAAGCTAAATTTGAATGGAAGTAGAGCTTCCGCAATGCTTTGCATAAGTTTTTTTAATCGAAATAGATAAGTTTTTTTTGAATTGAAAATTACATTTACTTGTTAAGTGTTGAAAAATAATAAAGACTAATAGCCAGTGTGTTATCATCTTTGTTTAGAAAGTTTGTAGATAGAAAAAGGCTATTGGGAATCGTAGGATTTGGAAAAATGTGATTTTTCCTCTTATATTTGTCGCATAGATTTGTCAACGTAATCAGATCGAAAGAGTGATTGTAAATGTTCGTTGACAAAGTTAAAAACAAACTGAATCTGTAAAGATTCAAACCAGTAAAAAAAGATATGCAGTATAATTCAGTCATTATTATTAACGTCATTATTCGCGTCCTTCTGGACACGATTCGAGGCTGAGCATATTTAAATTAAACGAAATTAATTTTACAAAATATCTAAAGCCTCTTCCGAAACGAAGAGGTTTTTTTTTGATCAGGTTATTGTATGTTATCAATTAAGGTAGTCATTATCGTCATTATTATTTCAATCGTCATTATTAAAATGAGGATATGAGAAGACGCGCACACACAATAACTTCGAAACAAACGAAATTATTAACGCTCTTCTCAACAGAAGGGCGTTTTTTTTGATCCAAATTGAAGCTAATACAAACAAACGATTAACAAATTAACCAAAATGTATAAAAATAAATTACGCAGTGACCAAACCACACAAGGACGAAGAATGGCGGGAGCCAGAAGTCTTTGGCGTGCCAACGGAATGAAAGAGGAAATGTTTGGAAAACCGGTAATTGCGGTAGTAAATTCATTTTCGCAGTTTGTTCCAGGTCACGTTCATTTGAAAGATGTTGGACAAATGGTTAAAAAAGAAATCGAAAAAGCCGGTTTCTTTGCTGCAGAATTTAATACAATCGCTCTTGATGATGGTATTGCGATGGGGCACGATGGAATGCTATATTCTTTGCCTTCGCGTGATGTTATTGCTGATAGTGTTGAATATGTGTGTAATGGACACAAAGTAGATGCGATGATTTGTATCTCGAATTGTGATAAAATTACACCGGGAATGATGATGGCATCCATGCGATTGAATATTCCAACTGTTTTTGTGTCAGGTGGACCAATGGAAGCAGGAGAGTCGAAAGGCGAAAAGCTTGATTTGGTTGATGCAATGGTGAAAGCCGGAGACGACAGTGTAAGCGACGAACGCATGCAAGAAATTGAAGAATCAGCTTGTCCTACTTGTGGTTCTTGTTCAGGAATGTTTACAGCTAATTCGATGAACTGCTTAAACGAAGCTTTAGGTTTGGCTTTGGCAGGAAACGGAACACTTTTGGCTACCCACAAATTAAGAAAGCAATTGTTTATGGATGCAGCAGAATGCATCGTTGACATAACCAAAAGATATTATATAGATGGTGACGACAGCGTGTTGCCAAGATCGATTGCTACAGCAGATGCTTTTAGAAATGCAATGACATTGGATATTGCAATGGGAGGATCGACAAATACTGTTCTTCACTTATTGGCAATTGCTCATGAAGCCGAAGTTGATTTCACCATGGAAGATATGGATGAGCTATCTCGTAAAACGCCAAACTTGTGTAAAGTTGCTCCCAACTCAGATAAGTACTACATCGAAGATGTGAATCGCGCTGGTGGAATCATGAGTATACTAGGAGAGTTAAACAGAGGTAATCTTTTGAATACAGATGTGTACAGAGTAGATGCTGCCAATCTGAAAGAAGCTTTGGAATTGAATGATTTAGTTTCTGATAAAGTAACAGATAAAGCAAAAGAAATTTATCATTCAGCTCCAGGAAGAAGCGGAAGAAACCTAACATTTGCTTCTCAAGATTCCGCTTATGTTGAGGTGGATAAAGACAGAGAGAGTGGTTGTATCCGAAGCATGGAAAATGCCTACACACAAGATGGTGGATTGGCAGTTCTTTTCGGAAACATCGCGCCAAAAGGAAGTATTGTAAAAACAGCAGGAGTTGACGAATCGGTTTTCGATTTTAAAGGAACTGCAAAAGTATATTCTTCACAACGAGATGCTTGTGAAGCAATTCTAACTAAGAAAATTAATGCTGGTGATGTTGTTGTAATTCGTTACGAAGGACCAGCAGGTGGACCTGGAATGCAAGAAATGTTGTATCCAACCTCTTATCTTAAAGCAATCGGATTGGGAGCAAAATGTGCACTAATTACCGATGGCCGTTTTTCTGGAGGAACATCTGGTTTATCAATCGGCCATGTGTCGCCTGAAGCAGGTGCTGGAGGAGCAATTGCACTTATTAAGGATGGAGATGAAATTGAAATTAGTATCCCGAATAGAAGCATAAATGTTAGTATTACTGATGAAGAATTAGCCAAGAGAAGGCAAGAAGAAGAAGAATTTGGAGACGAAGCTTTTGTTCCACGAGGAAGAGGAAGAGTCGTATCGAAAGCACTTCAAGCTTACGCTAGATTTGTATCATCAGCAGATAAAGGAGCTATTAGACAATTATAAAATATTGAAGCATTTGGCTTAAAAGCAAACACTATGGAAGTAGCAGCAAAAACAAAAAATACAAATGGAATGAGTAAAACCGTTGAAAACATATCGGGAGCCGAGATCTTGGTTCGAACACTTATTCAGGAGGATGTAGATACCATGTTTGGATACATTGGTGGTGCCATTATGCCTGTTTACGATGCTTTGTACGATTATCAGAAAGAATTGAAGCATTACATGTCGCGACATGAACAAGGAGCGATGCACTCTGCACAGGCTTATGCGCGAATCAGTAAAAAGCCAGGTGTATGTTTTACCACTTCTGGTCCAGGAGCAACAAACGTAATTACAGGTTTGGCTGATGCTTACCTAGATTCAACTCCAATGGTTGTAATCACAGGTCAGGTGGCAAGTGGTTTGCTAGGAACTGATGCTTTTCAGGAAACCAATATGGTTGGACTTTCGATGCCTGCTACCAAATGGAACTTCCAAATTACTAGAGCTGATGAAATAGCAGAAGTATTAGCTAAGGCATTTTATATTGCTCGATCTGGTCGTCCAGGTCCTGTATTAATTGATATTACTAAAGATGCTCAAATTGCATCAACAGATTACGAATATAAAAAGTGCGAAGGAGTTCGTTCTTATCAGGCGGTTCCAAAGCTGAATCAATCGGAGATCGAAGCTGCTGCTGCATTAATTAATGGTGCTAAGAAACCATTGTTATTGGCAGGACAAGGAATTTCTTTGTCGGGAGCTGAAAAAGAATTGATGGAATTTGTTGAGAAAACACAGGTTCCTGTTGCTTGTACTTTATTAGGATTATCCTCTTTCCCAACGGATCATCCAATGTATGTTGGAATGTTAGGAATGCACGGAAACTATGGTCCGAATATGAATACCAACGAATGTGATGTTTTGATTGCTGTTGGTATGCGTTTCGATGATCGTGTAACTGGAGATACTTCTAAATATGCAAAGCAAGCAAAAATCATTCACATCGATATCGATAGATCAGAACACAACAAAAATATAACAGTTGATGTTCCTGTTTTAGCAGATGCGAAAGATGCATTAACTGCATTGAATAAAGTTGTTAAGGGTGAATCGAAAGATGAGTGGATGAAGACTTTTAAGGATTTCTACCAGTTAGAATTCGACAAAGTTGTTAAGAAACAAGCTTACGCTGATAAGGAAAACATTAATATGGCTGAGGCGATTCGTGTTCTTTCAGACCAGACCAATGGTGAAGCTATTTTATGTACCGATGTAGGTCAACACCAAATGACAAGTGCTAGGTATTACGAATTTAAGAATCCTAATAGCCAAGTAACATCAGGAGGTTTAGGAACAATGGGATTTGGATTGCCAGCTGCCATTGGAGCACAAATTGCCGATATTGATGCAACTGTTGTATCTGTTTCTGGAGACGGTGGTTTCCAAATGACCTTGCAAGAATTAGCTGTAATTAAGCAATACAATTTGCCAGTAAAAACGGTTGTTCTAAACAATTCATTCTTAGGAATGGTACGTCAGTGGCAAGATCTGTTTTTTGAACAACGTTTTTCTTATACACAATTGGAGAATCCTGATTTTGTGAAGATAGTTGAAGGATATGGCATTAAAGCCAAGAGAGTTTCGAAGAGAGAAGACTTGGATGCAGCTATTAAGGAAATGATTGAAACACCAGGTGCTTTCTTCCTTGAAGTAGTTGTAGAAACAGAAAGTAACGTGATGCCAATGATTGCTCCTGGAGCTTCGGTATCGGACATGCGATTGGAATAAGTACTTATTTAACAGATAAATATCACAAAAATGAAAGAATATACAATAACGGTTTTTTCTGAAAACGACATCGGTTTGTTGAATGAGGTAACCATCGTTTTTTCGAGAAGAAAAATAAATATCGAGAGTTTAACGGTATCCGAATCGGAAGTTAAAGGAGTTTCTAGATACACGATTGTAGCATTTATTGATGATGCAAGAGTTGAGAATACAGTTCGCCAGATTGAAAAAATCATTGGTGTTTTCAAGGCTTTCTATTTCGAGGCCGACCAAATTGTTCATCAGGAAGTAGCATTATTTAAAATTGCAAACTCTCCATCATTAAATGGAAATTTGGAAGCATTAATGAGAAGACAAAATGCAAAAATTCTAACTGTTAATCCTGACTTTTTGGTAATTGAAAAGGTTGGTTACAAGGCGGAAAATCAGGAATTGTTTAATGAACTGGAACAATTTGGCGTATTGCAATTTGCTCGTTCGGGTAGAGTAGCAGTTTCCTGTCAGCAAAAAGAGTTTACAAGTTATTTAAAAGAATTATCTAATTAATACATAGGTCTCGAGGTAAGGAATTGATATGTAGGTCATATTAAAAATCTAATCTTGAAATCCAATATCTAAAAAAAGAACAAAATGGCGACAATAAATTTTGGCGGTACAGAAGAACAAGTAGTAACACGTGAAGAATTCTCATTAGAAAAAGCACGTGAGGTAATGAAGGATGAAACCATTGCGGTAATCGGATACGGTGTTCAAGGACCCGGTCAATCTTTAAACCTAAAAGATAACGGTTTCAATGTAATCGTTGGACAGCGTAAAGATTCTAAAACTTGGGACAAAGCGATCGCAGATGGTTGGGTTCCAGGAGAAACTCTTTTCGAAATTGAAGAAGCTTTAGATAGAGCTACTGTAATTCAATACTTATTGTCAGATGCTGGTCAGATTGCTGTTTGGCCTACAGTTAAGAAATATTTGAAGCCAGGTAAAGCACTATACTTCTCACACGGTTTTGGAATCACTTATAAAGAGCGTACTTCTATCGTTCCTCCAAAAGATGTTGATGTAATTTTAGTTGCACCAAAAGGATCAGGTACTAGCTTGAGAAGAATGTTCTTAGAAGGACGTGGATTAAATTCATCATATGCAATTTTCCAAGATGCAACAGGAAGGGCTTTCGACCGTGTTGTAGCATTAGGAATTGGTGTAGGTTCAGGATATTTATTCGAAACTACATTCAAAAGAGAAGTTTACTCTGATCTTACAGGTGAGCGTGGAACCTTAATGGGATGTATCCAAGGTATTTTTGCTGCTCAGTACGAAGTTCTTCGTTCGAATGGTCACTCTCCATCAGAAGCTTTTAACGAAACAGTTGAAGAATTAACACAGAGTTTAATGCCATTGGTTGCTGAAAACGGTATGGATTGGATGTATGCAAATACATCAACCACTGCTCAGCGTGGTGCTCTTGATTGGTGGAAGCCTTTCCGTGATGCTACCAAGCCTGTTTTTGAGAAATTATACAACGAAGTTGCGGCTGGTAATGAAGCACAACGTTCAATAGATTCTAATAGCCAAAATGATTATCGTGTTAAATTGGATGCGGAATTGAAAGAGCTTCGCGAGAGCGAAATGTGGCAAGCAGGAACTGCTGTTCGTAAACTAAGACCAGAAAACAACTAGAAATAGCATAAAAACCCGACAGATTAGCAAAAACTGTCGGGTTTTATAATTGCTTGGATATCCCATTTTAGGGAAAAGAAAAATGGATATATTGTGCAGATTAGTAGATGATTAGGTTTATTTTGTGATTCTCTAAATGTATTTGGAATTAGTTTGAATATCGTAGTTGCAATTGATTAATTGTTTTTCCTAAAGGCGCTAAGTTTTTAGGTTTGTTAAGGATTCGAAGAGATACTTAAATCCCCAAAATCAAATAAAAGTGAATAAGATGAATTATGAAAGTATTCTTATTGGTTTAAACCTGATTATTGATCTCATTATTGGAGAATCAACATGGAAGACTGTGTAATAAATCTTATAAATTAAGAGGATAAAAACAAGGTTCTTCCATTATCAGGGAGAATTTTTTTTTGCAATAAAAGCTAGTAACAGTATACTTATAAAACACAAATATAATGAGTGATAGATTATTTATTTTTGATACCACATTAAGAGATGGTGAACAAGTCCCGGGTTGTCAGTTAAACACAATTGAAAAAATTGAAGTAGCTAGAACTTTGGAAGCTCTTGGAGTGGATGTAATCGAAGCAGGTTTTCCTATTTCAAGCCCAGGAGATTTTAATTCCGTTGTAGCAATAGCCAAGGCAGTGAGTAACCCAACAATTTGTGCGTTAACTCGCGCGGTAGAAAAGGATATCGATGTAGCTGCTGAGTCGCTTAAGTTTGCTAAAAGAGGAAGAATTCACACTGGAATAGGAACTTCTCCTTATCACATAAAATCAAAATTAAATTCGAACCCAGATGAAATTCTAGATAGAGCTGTTCGTGCTGTAAAATATGCGAAGCGCTATGTTGAAGATGTTGAGTTTTATGCAGAGGATGCTGGTCGTTCGGAAAATGAATATTTAGCTCGCGTTGTAGAAGCAGTTATTAAAGCTGGTGCTACTGTTATTAACATTCCTGATACGACAGGATATTGTTTGCCTTCTGAATATGGAGCTAAAATTAAGTACCTAATGGAAAATGTTTCCAATGTTCACAAGGCGGTTTTATCAACTCACTGTCATAACGATTTGGGAATGGCAACTGCAAATTCCTTAAGCGGTGTAATGAACGGAGCTCGCCAAGTAGAGGTAACGATCAACGGTATTGGTGAACGTGCAGGTAACACTTCTTTGGAAGAGGTTGTAATGGCTGTAAAAACTCATCACGATTTGCCTTTACATACCGATATTAAAACACAAGAAATTTTTGCTGCTAGTCGATTGGTTTCTTCTTTAATGAACATGCCGGTTCAGGCTAACAAAGCAATTGTAGGTAGAAATGCATTTGCACACTCTTCAGGAATCCACCAAGATGGAGTTTTGAAAAACAGAGAGAACTACGAAATTATCGATCCTGTTGATGTAGGGATTAAAGAATCAGCAATTGTGTTGACTGCTAGAAGTGGGCGCGCAGCTCTGAATCATCACTTAACTCAAATGGGTTATGAGTTGTCTAAAGAACAGTTAGATGATGCTTATACTCGTTTCTTGGTGATGGCCGATCAGAAAAAGAATTTGAGCGAAAAAGATCTTTCTGAATTAATGGGTGATGTGAATGATTTGGAAAAATCAGTAGAATTGGAATTGCTTCAAGTGGTTTCTGGAAAATCTACCATTCCAATGGCAACTGTTCACCTAAAAATTAAAGGAGAAAGTGTTGCTGCAACAGCCGAAGGGAATGGACCAATTGACGCATGTTTCAACGCCGTTAAAAAGTTGATATCACAAAAATTTACATTGGGAGAATTCCTTGTTCAGGCATTAACTCGTGGAAGTAATGATCTTGGTAAAGTTCACGTCCAAGTAGAACACAAAGGCCGTGTTCATTATGGTTTTGGAGCAGATGTAGACATTATTACTGCATCGGTGCAAGCATTGGTTGATGCTTTATCCAAAATTATTTAAGACAATTATAAAATATTTATATACAGAATAGCTTTAAGAGAGTACTATGGAACCAAAAACATTATTTGATAAAGTATGGGATGCTCACGTTGTTGAGAAAATTGATGGAGGCCCTAGTGTATTTTATATCGATAAGCACTTAATTCATGAGGTAACTAGCCCGCAAGCTTTTGCAGGATTAGAGGCAAGAGGATTAAAGGTTTTTCGTCCAGAAAATACGGTGGCAACGCCAGATCACAATATACCTACTGAGAATCAGCATTTAACCATTAAGGATGAATTGTCGAGAAAGCAAGTGGAGACTTTAACAGCCAATTGTGAGAAAAACAATATTACCCTTTACGGATTAAATCATCCATATAATGGAATCGTACATGTTGTTGGACCAGAATTAGGACACACGCAACCAGGAATGACATTGGTTTGTGGAGATAGTCATACTTCTACTCATGGTGCTTTTGGAGCAGTTGCATTTGGAATTGGTACTTCGGAAGTAGAAATGGTTCTGGCTACCCAATGTATTCTACAGCCAAAACCAAAAAAAATGCGAATTACTATCGATGGTGATTTACAAAAAGGAGTTACAGCAAAAGATCTTACACTTTACGTGATTGCTCAATTGGGAACAGGTGGAGCAACAGGATACTTTGTAGAGTATGCAGGTTCGGCTGTAAGCAGTTTAAGCATGGAAGGTCGTATGACCGTTTGTAACATGAGTATCGAAATGGGAGCTCGTGGAGGAATGATTGCTCCAGATCAAACTACTTTCGATTATGTGGAAGGTCGTGAGTTCGCACCAAAAGGCGAAGAGTGGACCAAAGCTGTTGCAAAATGGAAAGAACTAAAAACGGATGATGGGGCTGCATTCGATAAAGAATATGTATTTAAAGCATCAGATATTGAGCCAATGCTAACCTATGGAACCAACCCAGGAATGGGAATTGGAGTTTCGGGAAGCATTCCAAATGAAAAAGATGTTGATCCTACTGAATTGCCAACATTCAAAAAATCTTTGGATTATATGGGATTTGGTTTAGGAGACAAACTACTTGGTAAAAAAGTTGATTACGTTTTTGTAGGAAGTTGTACCAATGGTCGTATCGAAGACCTTCGTGAATTGGCTGCTGCCGTGAAAGGAAAGAAAAAAGCAGAATCAGTTACTGCATGGATTGTTCCTGGATCGAAGCAAGTTGAAAAGCAGGCACAAGAAGAAGGATTGGTAGAAATATTAGAAGAAGCAGGATTTAAAATGCGTCAGCCAGGATGTTCGGCATGTTTGGCAATGAATGATGATAAAGTTCCAGCGGGAAAATACAGTGTTTCCACTTCGAATAGAAACTTTGAAGGAAGACAAGGACCAGGATCCAGAACATTATTGGCTAGCCCATTAACTGCTGCAGCAGCCGCTGTTACAGGAGTTATTTCTGATCCGCGTGAATTGTATTAATCAAAATACCAATAACATTTTTAGCAGATGGTTATCCCGATAGCCAAAAGCTAATTGCTTAAAGTAAAAAATATGTCAATAGATAAATTTACCACATTGGAATCGACTTATGTGCCGCTTCCTGTCGAAAATGTGGATACAGACCAGATTATTCCAGCTCGATTTTTAAAAGCGACTACTCGTGATGGTTTTGGCGAAAATCTTTTTCGCGACTGGAGATATGCTCCAGATGGATCAGTAAATGCTGATTTTGTATTGAATAAATCAGAATATTCAGGAAGTGTATTAGTAGGAGGCAAAAACTTTGGTAGTGGTTCTTCAAGAGAGCATGCTGCTTGGGCAATTCACGATTATGGTTTTAAGGTGGTTGTGAGTAGTTTCTTTGCGGATATTTTTCAGAATAACGCTTTGAATAATGGCGTACTTCCTGTTACTGTTTCATCAGAATTTTTGGCCGATTTGTTTAAATCAGTAGAGGCGGATAAGAGCCAAAAGGTCGTTGTTGATTTGGAAAAGCAAGTCATTAGTTTTAATGGGAAAAGTGAGGATTTTGTGATTAATCCTTATAAGAAAAATTGCCTATTGAATGGATTCGATGATATCGATTTCCTACTCGATAGAAAAGAAAAGATAGAAGCTTTTGAAGCTAAAAACTAATAGAAGAGGTGTAAAATGAACGAACTGCGTAGCTTAGAAATAATGGATACCACCCTTAGGGATGGTGAACAAACTTCTGGGGTAAGCTTTAATTCGGAGGAAAAATTAGGGATGGCAAAGCTCTTGCTACAATCCTTAAAAGTGGATCGAATTGAAGTGGCCTCAGCCAGAGTATCAAAAGGAGAATTTCAAGCCGTACAACGAATTACCAAGTGGGCGGAAGAAAATGACTACTTGGATAAAATTGAAGTGTTAGGTTTTGTAGATGGAACTGATTCTTTGGACTGGATTCATGCAAGTGGAGCCAGAGTAGTTAATCTATTAGCGAAAGGTTCGTTAAAACATTTAAAAGGACAACTTAGAAAATCACCAGGACAACATGTTCAGTCTATTAAAGATGCTATTGCATATGCTACAAACCTAGGAATAAAGGTGAACTTATATCTAGAGGATTGGTCGAATGGAATGATTGCTTCGAGAGAATATGTTTGGTATCTTTTGGATGAATTACAAAACGAGACGATTGAACGTTTTATGTTACCTGATACTTTGGGTGTACTGAATCAGGTTCAAGCCTTCGATTTCTGTTATGCTTGTCGCGAAAGATATCCGAAACTTCATTTCGATTTTCATGCTCATAATGATTATGATTTAGCACTTGCAAATGTTTATTCAGCTGTTTTGGCAGGAATGAATGGCATTCATACAACAGTGAATGGTTTGGGCGAAAGAGCTGGAAATGCTCCTTTGGCTTCAGTAGTTGGTGTGATCAACGATCATTTAGCTAGAAAGATTAATGTCGATGAGGATAAAATTAATACGGTAAGTCGAATTGTTGAGACTTTCTCAGGGATACGTATTCCATCCAACAAGCCTTTAGTTGGTGAAAATGTATTTACACAAACCTGTGGTGTGCATGCGGATGGTGATTCAAAAGATGATTTGTATTTTAATCGCTTAATGCCGGAACGTTTCGGACGTGAACGAAAGTACGCTTTAGGGAAAACCTCGGGTAAGGCAAACATCAAAAAGAACTTGGAAGAATTAGGTATTACTCTGGAAGAGGAGACCATGAAATTGGTTACCCAAAAAGTTATTGAATTAGGCGATAAAAAAGAAACAGTAACCATTGATGATCTTCCTTACATTGTTTCTGATGTTTTGAATCAGACCATGGATGAGATGCCAATTCAGATCAAGCATTATTCTTTGTCTTTATCAAAAGGAATGCGACCATTTGTATCCATTAATTTAGAAGTAAATGGAAAAATGCACGAAGGAACAGCTTCTGGTGACGGGCAATACGATGCTTTTATGAATGCTATTTGGAGCATTTATGACGAATTGGGAAGAGATCGTCCGGTGCTTACTGATTATCTGGTTCGAATTCCTCCTGGAGGAAAAACGGATGCGCTTGTTGAAGCTTTAATTGCCTGGAATTATAAAGGAAAAGAATATAAAACCAGAGGATTGGATCCCGATCAGATTGAAGCAGCAATAAAAGCTACGCTTCGAATGCTAAATTTGATAGAGCAACACGAAAGTGTAGAAATAAACTCATTAAAAACAGAATAAGAATACTAAAATGACATACAAAATAGCAGTATTGGCCGGAGACGGAATCGGGCCGGAGATCGTAACACAAGCAAGAAAAGTAACAGATGCAATTGTTGCAAAATTTGGACATGAATTTGAATACACAGAAGCTCTAGTAGGAGCTGTTGCTATCGATGAGGTTGGTAATCCTTATCCTGATGAAACACATGATTTGTGTATGAATTCAGATGCCGTTCTATTTGGAGCAATTGGACATCCTCGATTCGATAACGATCCATCGGCAAAAGTACGTCCTGAGCAAGGTTTGTTAGCCATGCGTAAAAAATTAGGCTTATATGCTAATCTTCGTCCTGTAAATACTTTTAAGTCGCTAATCCATAAGTCACCATTAAAAACAGAATTGGTTGATGGTGCCGATTTTATGTGTATTCGTGAGCTAACAGGTGGTATGTATTTTGGTCGCCCACAAGGCCGTTCTGAAGATGGACAAACGGCTTACGATACTTGTGTTTATACGGTCGAAGAAATTGAACGTATTGTTCGTTTGGGATTCGAATATGCAGGAAAACGTCGCAAGAAATTAACGATAGTTGACAAGGCAAATGTTTTGGCAACATCAAGATTGTGGAGAGAGGTATCTCAAAGAATTGAGCCTGAATTTCCAGAAATAGAAGTAGAATACATGTTTGTTGATAATGCTGCAATGCAGTTGATCACATGGCCAAAACGTTTTGATGTAATGGTAACAGAGAACATGTTTGGTGATATTTTAACCGATGAGGCGAGTGTTATCTCTGGTTCAATGGGAATGTTGCCATCGGCATCAATTGGCGTTCATACTTCAGTATTTGAGCCAATTCATGGATCGTATCCTCAGGCAACTGGCAAGAATATTGCAAATCCATGTGCAACAGTTCTTTCTGCTGCCATGATGTTCGAATATGCTTTTGGTTTAATGAAAGAAGGAGCTTTAATTCGAGAAGCTGTGGATAAAGCATTAGAAGCAGGAGTTGTAACAGAAGACATCGCTGATGGTAAAAAAGCTTATTCAACAAGTGAAGTAGGTGATTGGTTGGCGAATTACATTAAGAATGTTTAATTAGTACACAATATAAGTTAGATTTGCCTGAAGGGATTGGTTACCTTCAGGCTTATTTTTTTTAAGTAGTAAAAAAGGGGGAGTAATGTCTAATGAAAATTATTATCCGCTCATGGCGGATATTGTTAAGGCAAGTAGAGTTGTTCAAGAGGTTGCACATACGGCACCTTTGTTAAAAAATATGAATTTGTCTGCCAAGCATCAGGCAAATATTCATTTAAAACGAGAGGATCTTCAATTGGTTCGTTCGTACAAAATTAGAGGTGCATTTAATAAAATAGCTTCTTTGTCTAATGAGATTTTAGACAAAGGAATTGTTTGTGCGAGTGCCGGTAACCATGCTCAAGGAGTTGCCTATTCTTGTAATAAATTAAAATGTTTTGGGAAGATTTACATGCCCGAAACAACACCTCGCCAGAAAATCAAACAAGTGAAAATGTTTGGTGGAGAATTTGTCCAAATTGTTTTAAGTGGAGATACATTTGATGATGCTGCTGCAAAAGCAAATGCGGATGCTTTGGAGCATGATCAAACCATTATTCATCCATTTGATGATCCTAAAATAATAGAAGGACAAGGAACAATAGGCTTAGAAATTCTTCAACAAATAACGGAGCCAATCGATTATCTATTTTTGCCAATTGGAGGAGGAGGATTAGCCTCTGGAGTTGGCGCATGGATGAAAGAATTTAGCCCGAATACCAAAATTATTGGTGTAGAACCAGAAGGAGCTCCATCAATGAAAACGGCATTTGAGAAGAATTGCAATGTCGCACTTGAAAGTATCGATCGCTTTGTAGACGGAGCCGCTGTAAGAAAAGTTGGAGATCTAACTTGGAAAATTTGTGAGAAAGTTTTGGATGGAATAGTAGTTGTTCCAGAAGGATTAATTTGTTCTACAATTCTTCAAATGTATAACGAAGATGCCATTGTTGCGGAACCTGCTGGAGCATTATCTATTGCTGCTTTGCAGTTGATGAAAAATGAAATAAAAGGCAAGAACGTGGTTTGCGTGCTCAGTGGAAGCAACAACGATATTACTCGTATGGAGGAGATTAAAGAGCGAAGTCTCTTGTACGAAGGTTTAAAGCATTACTTCTTGGTACGTTTTCCTCAACGTTCAGGTGCATTGCGTGAGTTTGTAAATGATGTACTTGATGCAGGTGATGACATTACCCACTTTGAATATTACAAAAAGAGCAGTCGTGAAAAAGGACCAGCGGTTATTGGAATAGAAGTGCAAAACCCATCTGATTTGCAGCGTCTTCAAGATCGAATGACAGAACGAAATTTCATATTCGAATATCTAAACGATAAAACGGACTTGTTTCAGTTTATAGTCTAAAATAGAATTCATAACAAACAAATAAAAAAAGCGATAACCTATTACTGGTTATCGCTTTTTTATTACGCAATGATCGGAGAAGCAAATTGATTTTTATTTTAAGGCATGAAAAGGCCTAATTTAAAAGAGTATAATCCAAGTAAATTAAGTATCATGTGATTCACAATTTCCTATAAATTAATGAAAACGTCGTATGAGATTCGTACGTACGGTGTTGTGAGCGATTATCCATTAGACTAATAACCTAAACCAATTCACTTAGGTTATTATTTCTTCATTTTTACAGAATTATCTAAATAAATTATTATCAAATTTTACTTTTTAGACAATCTAATGATTAGTAT
>JADGFH010000029.1 GCA_016743925.1 Labilibaculum sp. | reverse complement strand
AGGACATCATCAAATTGTGCTTAAAGTTTTAACAGGAGAAAAAAACAATAAATTTAAATTTAAATTGAAAGCACAGAAAAATTGGAGCGCTGACAATTTTGATTTGTCATTATCTCCAAATCAATTTATGGATATTAACAAAGTATTAGATGGGACTAAAGTAAAGAGTTCTATTCTTTCATATGATGGAAAATATGCATTAATTTCATACAGTCGAACACTTCCTCCATCAGACAAAGTTGAGAGTTGGAAAGAAATACAAGAAATTTCTACAGGGAAAAAACATAGCTCTTTTAGAGCTAGTCAATTGGCAAAAATTAAATGGCTTCCAAGCGGGAATCAAATCTCTTATACCAAATCTTACAATGAAAAAACTTCAATTTTCATTTTCGATTTTGACAATAAAAAGGAAAAGCAAATCGCCAGTAACATTTCAGATCTCTCATCATACCATTGGGCTCCAAATGGCAAATTCATTATTTATAGTGTAGGCAAAGACAATTCTGCTGATTGGAAACTAAGAAAAATTCAGGGAATGGAGGATCGTTTGCCTTGGTACCGTTATAGATCATTTTTATACAAACTTGATGTTACTAGTGGTGTTAAGCAACGATTAACCTACGGTACTTTAAGTACTGATTTAGCGGATATCAGTACTGATGGTAAGCATATACTTTTCACAAGCTCTCAACCCGATTACAGTGGGTATCCATATTTCAAGCAAAATCTTTATCAAATGAATGTAGAGACTTTTGCTGTTGACACTGTTTGGAAAGATAAACTGGTTAGTGGACAAGCTCAATACTCTCCTGACGGAGCAAAACTATTGGTTCAAGGTGGACCTTCTTGTTTTGGGAAAGCTGGAGAAAATATCGGTGATCAACCATTGGCAAACAACTACGATGGACAGCTTTATATTTATGATTTAGTATCGAAAAAGATAGATCCTATATCTTACAATTTTAACCCATCAATTGGCAATGCAAAATGGAATACAAAGGATAATAAAATCTACCTACAAGCTCAAGATAAGGACTACGTGAGATTATTTAGCTACGACCTTTCAACCAAAGAATTTACAATACTAAATAGTAAATCTGATGTAGTGCGCAATTTTGATCTTGCAAATAATGGTGAAGCTATCAGTTATGTTGCTTGTGATATTTCTTCCCCTTACAGAGCATCTGTTTATCAACTAAAAAATCAGCAAACACAGATTATATCAGATCCTGAAAAAGAACATTTAGAAAACATTCAATTTGGTATAACCGAAGATTGGAATTTCACAAAGGAAGATGGAACAACAATAATTGGTAGAGCCTATTATCCTCCAAATTTCGATCAGAATAAAAAATATCCAATGATCGTGAACTATTATGGTGGAACTTCTCCTGTTGAAAGAAGCTTTGGTGGAAGATACCCTTTGAACATGTATGCTGCAATGGGCTATGTTGTTTATTTACTTCAGCCAAGTGGAGCAACTGGATTTGGACAAGAATTTGCAGCTCGTCATCAAAACAATTGGGGAATTACGACTGCGGACGAAATTATCGAAGGAACTAAAAAATTCATCAAAGCTCACTCCTTTGTAGATGCTGACAAGATTGGGTGTATTGGAGCTTCTTATGGAGGATTTACAACCCAATTACTACAAACCAGAACCGACATTTTCGCAGCTGCTATTTCTCACGCAGGAATTAGTGATATTACTAGTTATTGGGGAGAAGGATATTGGGGTTATTCCTATAGTGTGAATGCAACTGGAAAATCTTTCCCTTGGAACAGAAGAGATATCTATGTTGATCAAAGTCCTTTGTTTAACGCTGATAAAATTACCACACCAATGCTTTTATTGCATGGAAGTGCAGACACCAATGTGCCGCTAGGAGAAAGTATTCAAATGTACCAAGCCTTAAAACTACTTGGTAAAGAAGTTGATTTTGTGCAAGTAAATGGCCAAAATCACCTCATTCAAAATTATACGAAACGAATTCTTTGGAACAATACAATATTTGCCTATTTCGCCAAATATTTAAAAGAACAACCGCAATGGTGGGAGAATTTATATCCAGATAAAAACTTATAAAGACTAAAATATAAAGGGTGTTTCCAATGGATTCACCCTTTTTTATTAACCCATCTACTCATAGACAAAAACTAAGGCTTTATCAATAATCATAAACACTATTGATGATTCAATCTTTTATGTCTAATTTTAAAATTCAATCAAAAAAACAAATTATGCTAATCGTTATATCGCCGGCTAAAACTTTAGATTTTGAAAGCCAAGCTCAATCGAACATTAACTCTGAGGCTTCTTTTCTTAAAGAATCGAAACAACTAATTAAAGAGCTTCGCAAACTTAAAGTAGACGACATTAAAGATTTGATGAGCGTAAGCCCGAAACTTGCTCAGCTTAATTTTGAACGCTTTCATGAATGGCATCCTCCCTTTACTCTGGACAATGCTAAACAAGCTTTGTTGGCTTTTAAAGGAGACGTTTATACTGGAATTGATGCAAGTACATTTTCAGATGCCGAATTTGAACAATCTCAGGCCAAGCTCCGCATCCTTTCAGGTTTATATGGAGTACTTAAACCAATGGACTTAATTCAGGCTTATCGATTGGAAATGGGAAAAAAACTAAAAACAAAGAAAGGTGATAATCTTTATCAATTTTGGGGAGACAAAATTACGAATTCCATAAATAAGGATTTAAAAGAATATGATCACAAACAACTAATTAATTTGGCCTCTAATGAATATTTTAAATCCATAAATAAGAAAAAAATAAAAGCAGAAATTATAACGCCGACCTTCAAGGATTTAAAAAATGGAGAATACAAAATGATCAGCTTTTTTGCCAAGAAAGCAAGAGGATTAATGACTCGTTTCATTATTCAAAATCAAATTACCAACCCTGAAGAAATAAAAGCTTTTAATATGGATGGTTACATGTACAATCCTTCTTTGTCGAAAAATTTAGAGCCTGTTTTCACAAGAGATCATTAAAGAAAATATACCTTATTAAAAAGAGTTTTCAGTCTTGTTTTTCGGCGTAATTTTTACTATGTTTAAATAAGACAAACGCATTAATAACCTGATAATCCTTCTCCTATGACAGATAAAAACTTTGTGCTAAAATTCGGAAGCTTACTTAAAGAGGAAACCCTTGAAATTATTGATAGTAAAATATTGCCCAACACAATTGTTTTAGAGGCAACCAATCCTTTTCCAGGTTACTATGAATATTACGAAGGAATTCAAAAAGATGTTAAACCTCACTATATTTATTTGGTTATAGATAAAAAATGCGATCTGGAAGAATTTACTCGTGCAACGCAAAAAATAATGTCGTATTTCGAGGTAAATTTTCATGCTGCCATGGGAACAATAACTATTTTCAATGATGTGTATAATGTTATTAGAATTAGGAGATTAACTAAATACGATCAAATTCAAGATTTACAATCTTGCTATATAGAGGAAGGCATTGGTCTTAAATCAAATGCATCTATCCCACACAATACAAAAGCAATGATACAATTGGATAAGTTTTTTGCTTTAGAAGAAATTGGTGATGGGTACTTCTTGGATCATGTTGAACCAAATCATGGTTATTTTACGGTACCTCAAAAACTAACTTGGAAGCAATTTGAGCACCTTACACAACAAGTAAAGTATAATATGGAGATGTTCCATTTCGATGCCTCCTTAGGCTTTATATACGACAATTTTAAAGCAATAGACATGATTCGTGTCTATGCCGAAAATCTTAATCTAGATTTACTTAAAAAAATTAGATTAAAGTTTATTGAACGAATTAAATAAAAGCTATTATCTAAAAATTGAAAAGGGCTGTCAAAAATGACAGCCCTTTTTTTATATCTAGTTCAAATATTAAAATATTGGTGAACGAACCGCTTTAATTTTTCTTTTTCTTTTACTTATATCAAAGGCTAGCGGGAATGAGAAAGATATCTCATGGGCTCCAGTATTGGTATGTATTAGTTTAGTTATCGCATAATCGTAGCTATAAGCAACCTTGAATCTTTCTGTTACAAATCCCACCATTGCAATGAACGAATCGTAATTCAACTCAAAATTCTGATTAAACCATAAACCAAATACCATTGAACTCTTACTTGCATAAAGACCATAATTCATTTGAGAAAAATCACCTTGTTTTTGAAAGAGTAATGCTGGAGCTAGAATCCAATTGTCAGCATATTTTCTACTTCTTCCTCCTAATACAAATTCAGCTCCTGCATGAAATGTATATTTAGTTTCCAACTTATCTTCTTGTTCTTCATCAAAACTCAAATCAGGTTTTGCCAAATGGTGAGCCGACAATCCAAAATAAAAATCCTTGTAATAAGCTATTGCACCTAAAGAAAAATCCCATCCATCCTTACGTCTTGCAAGTGGATCTCCATTTGTATTGTGCGGAAAAATATTTCCATAAATAGGAGATACTTGATCTGGAAAAATTAAATTTTCCCAATCCACTTTTTTTTGCATAAAGGTTGCTTGTAAAGCTGGTCTTACAATAAAATCATCATTGATTCGTAAATAAAAAGAATACATCGCAGCAAAAGAAGTCGTTTTAAGAGCTCCATCACCTTGATCATCCTGAATCACCATAATACCAATACCTCCATTAAGTGTTTCATAGAAATTATCGAAAGAAACACTATAGGTTACATAGGGCATGTCTAAATTTGGCCATTGATTCCTATAATTTAAACTTACACTTGGATAATTAGTTGAACCTGCCAAAGCTGGATTCAAATAGAGTTTATTAGCATAGAATTGAGAAAAACGGATATCCTGAGCTTTACTTACCGTAACAATTCCCAAAATCAATACACAAAAAGCAAAAAGTGCCTTTTTCATAGATAAAAAGTTAGTATTCTCTTGAAGAGAAATTTCCATTAGTATTTACATTAATCGTCTCTAGCTTATTATATGCTAAGTAAAATCTAGAGTATTTATTAAATCTCAGCTGTTCGTATCATCCGCTTTAAAAACGGTAATTGATTCTTAACGAGGGATTTTTAAAATGTGTTTTAAGTTCTTACGCGAGCAAGAACTTAAAACACATGTAAAATAAATTTATTTTATTGATTAAATGAAGTTTTCATCAAATTATCTTACCAAAACAAATGTTCCTTTATTTGTAAGTTCTCCATTTATAAATGCAACCCATACGTATGCACCAGCTGGACAAAGTTTACCTTTGTATTTACCATCCCATCCACCTTTTCTGCCGACTTCATTGGTTTTAAATAATAATTCTCCCCAACGGTCATAAACATACATTTCAAATTCTTGAATAACATTGATTTCTTTTAAATAGAATCTATTGTTATCATCATCTCCTAAAGGAATAAAAGCGTTTGGAGATTCAATTCCAACAGGTTTAACTGTAACAAAAGAAGTATCAATCGCAATACATCCGATGTTATCCTCTACTTTCAAGATGTATTCACCTTCTTCAGAAACATCCAATCTTTGAAGAATACTACCATCTTGCCATTCGGAGAAGTATGGTGCAAACTCCGAAGGTAGATTTGGTCCTAAAGTCACAGTTTGTCCTTCAAATAGCAATGTATCTTTCAAACCTAGATTTGGAAGCGGATTAATCACGAACGATTGTTCATCACCACAATCATGATCATTCGACACTTCTAACAAGTACTTACCAGGAGTTTCAACATTGTAAACATCCAAGGCATTAATCCTTTCTCTTTCGGTATTATCCCAGTCTGAATTCGACCAGAATGGATTATCCAAATCAGTAAGGTTGACCTCAAAAGAATCTCCTTCACAACCAATCTTATCTTCTCCTAATTTTGGATCTGCAACCATAGTCACATTAACTTCACCTGTAGCATCACATCCGTATAAATCAGTAACACTTACGGTGTAGGTATACTTTCCTTCCGGAGCATCAATAATCTTAGGACTTCTTACGTCTGAATAATCTAAATGATCTGGATTTGTCCAACTAATTACATCCTGATCACCAACGATATCGGTTAAAAGAACCAATTGATTACATTGACCAACCGTTGTATCATTAATAGTTGTAACAACTGGAAGAGGTGCAACATCAAGATTTAAGATATCAATACCTTCACATCCATGTTCATCTTGAACACTTGCTAATAGTACTTGTGATTCTCCAGGAGTAAAAGTTGGTGCCAATGAATTAGCATTATCCAAATCTAAAGGCAATACTCTATTATTATCCTGAATTTTAAACCACTGAATATTATCTTCATCAGTATTAGCTGCTAATTTAGTTGGTAAACAACTACCAACAGTAATATCATCTGTAATATCAACAACTGGTAAAATATCTACTTGTAAATCATTAATTGATGTAACATTTGAACAACCATTATTATCCGTATAAGAATAATGAACAGTGTAATTTCCTGCGCCTCGATGGGATGGATTAAATACAGTTTGAGAGATTCCATTCACCCAATAAATACCACCTTCTGGATATCCTCCAGTCAATTCAAATTCTCCTTCACAAACACCTTTAGATTCAAGAGCATTTAAATTAACTTCTGGGAGTGCATGTAAAACAACTGCTGAATCAACTTTTGATTTACATCCCGTATCAAAATTGGTAAGCATAATAGAAAGCGTTCCATCGGCAAGTTCTCCCCAAGTAATTCTCGTTCTAATTCCTTCTTCTGGGCCTGCAAAAATACCTCCAGTAACACCCCATCCATAATTAAGGTCTGGTTTATCAATAGTCATATAAGTTACCCTGTCTTCTTTAGCACAAAGTATCATTCGACCTAAAATTTCAGTATCTGGTAATTCATTAACAAGCAATTCTGTAGGTTTAGTAGAACGTGAAGTTGTACAATCATCAGACACGATACATGTGTAATAACCATTATCACTTGAAGTTGTTGCTGTTAAATGAAGAGTGGACGAATTAGCTTCAGGATAAGTCAATATATCCAAATCAGTTCCATTAAGCTTCCACTGATAGGTAACATTTATACCTTCAACATCTGCCACTAATACAACATCCTCACCGGTACAAACCTCAATATCTGCTTGATCTGAAAGAATTTTTAACTGAGGTGTTACACTTAAACTAGCTGCTGGACTTATTTCCTCTCCACAAGTAGAATACACTCTACAAGTATAATCACTTGCATCATCAATTTGAATAAATGTTAAACTTAAAGTTTTCGTAGTTTCTCCCGCAAGATCAACACCATCTTTTCGCCATTGATATTTTAAATTTTCGCCAGTATATTCTACAGAAAACTCAACGAGCGGATAGTTTTCACAAACCTCTTGATCAGCACTTGCTGATACAAATACAGGCAATTCAATCACCTCAAGATTTGCAGAAGAAGTAACATCACCACAAAGACTTGTTACTTGTACTTCATAGTTTCCTTCATGACTTAATGCAAGAGCATCATAATGCAACATCTTACCGGTAAACACCTCAACACCTTCTAAATACCATTTATAGATTTGTGTTGAAGTTCCTGTTACATCAGGAATCCAATCCAGCATTCCATTTTCACAAAGCGTTAAATCGGTAAGAGAAGTATTTAAAACGGTTTGAGAATAAACTCTTACTGTTGATATTTCAGTAATTCCACTAGTTCCTTCACCAACAATCTCACATTTATATTCTCCAGCATCAATTAATGTTACAGCCGGAATAAACAAATTAAGATCAGTCTCTGCAGGCATTAATACATTGTCTTTATACCATTTAATTGAGCTTATCTGACCTGTAGCAACTATTGCAAGATTTAATGGATCACCTACACATTTTTCTTCGAAAGCAATCAATCCTGTACCAATCGTAACCGGTTCTTTAACTGTCATTTTACCCGAAGCAAGTCTCTGACCACAAGTTCCTGTTATTCTACAAGTATAATAACCTGCATCTGCCATACTAATATTGGTTAGAACAACTTCATTTCCGACTATAGCTAATGGTGTCTTAGTGCCATCTAATTCCTCATGCGTCCATTCAAATACTAAATCAACACCAGAAATATCCACTGTCATAGTATAACTTTCACCAATATATTTTACTACATTTTTAAGTGTAGCATGAAGAACAGTTCTTGGCTTAACCGTCAAGCTAGTTATTGCTGAAGCATTACCACAAACTGTGGTTATCTTACATTCTACATTGTAAACTTTTTCTGTATTTAAATCGAGAGGTAAAACAACACCACCATTAAGAATTAATTCCGAAGCATTAATCATTTGATCAACTCCATCAACTAACCATTGATAAGTAATACCTGCACCTGTAGCATTAGCTCTAAATACAACATCATTACCTTCACAGACAGTTTGAGAATCAATAGCATCAATTTTTGGAGTTGGATTTACAACTTGGTTTCCATAAGAAACATCTGTACCACAAATATTGCTCACCGATACTTTGTAATTACCAGCTTCCGTTAGTGTAGCTGTTCCCAAATCTAATTCATAAGCTGTTGTTACTACGGTGGTCACATTGTCACTTAATGTCCATATAGGATCGTCATGAGTTCCTGTAACTACAATCGCTCCAAGTACTAATGGATCACTTTCACAGACTGCAGGTAGAGCATCAATTCCTGTTGTAATTTCAGGTACTTCCAAAACAATTACCTTGATTGTGTAAGTAATATCTTCACCACAATAACCGGAAACAGTACAAACATAAACGCCTGCATCGCTTGCATCAACTGCAGATTTTAAATAAGTCGAATTCGCTGCAAACCCTGCACCATTCTTAGTCCAAGTATACGAAGTAACATCACCAGTTACTTCAGTCTCTAATTTTAATTCTGTGCCAAGACATAAAATTGTTTCTGTATCCCAAGTATTCGTTGCTACAATGTTTTCATAAACATTTACAAAACCAGAAACGGTCTCTGTAGAACATCCATCCCATACTTCAACTTTATATAGGCCTGATTGTGTTTTAGCTGTTGCTAGCAAACTAAAGCTTGGATCTGTTCCTATTAATACACCATCCTTAAACCACTTGTAAGCTGCTGTCTTGGCAAGATCTATAGCGGCAATACCTACAGTTAACACCTCGGTCTGTCCAATACAAACCTGATCTGTATTAGACCATGCATCTAAACTTAAAGCAGAATAATGTAGCACATCGATATCATCTGTTTTATCAGGACATAGAGTACCATTACTTGCAGTTATCTCATAATTTCCGTTATCAGCAGCTGCAATACTAAGGTTTTCGGTTGTGGAAACCTCTGATACACCATCTGACCACGAATAACTAATTGGTCCGGTTCCTGTTACATTAATTAAGCTTATTTGCTTCTCTACGCCGAAACATAAATCCTCATCTACTAAAGCATCAAAATTAACCGATTCTACAACATTTAGAGATACCACACTTGAAGTTTCATCAGCACTTACTCCATCCTTAACAATACATTGGAAAGTCCAAGTATTCATTGCAAGGGTTGTAGTTGCTATTTCTAGTTTCGATCCATTAGCATCTGTTGTAACAGTAACTCCTGAAACAGGATTATAAATAACACCATCTGTACTATATTCCCATTCGTATGTTAATCCTGAAGTTGATCCTTTAACTTCGTAAACCGCAGCACCTGGCAAACAAACTTCAAAGTTATCTGGTTGTCCAAATATTTTATATACAGAAGTTAGATTTAAAGTTGCCAAATCACTTGTTGCAGGAGCTGAACATTTAGTATTATTAACTACACAACGATATTGATTTCCGTTGAAATTTGCTTGATCTGCGCCGCTTACTGAAAGTGTTTCACTTTCCGATCCAGTATATTTTCCAACATCAGACAAATTATCCCAAGTAGCTCCATTTTTAATTTGCCACTGGTAAGTGTAATCAGGCTCTCCCGAAACATGAACAGTAAAGCTTGCATTACCACCATCAGGAATAGTAACATCTAGAGGTTGATCAACGATCGAAACTTCCTCGTAAACAGTTAATGTTGCAATTTCGGATGTTGCATTAATACAAGCATCTCCCGAAACAACACAGTAATAGCTTTGTCCGTTAACTGGTACAGCAACTACTAATTTCGCAGCATTACCAACTGGATTATCATCTTTATCGAACCATTCATAAGTAACGGTTCCTTCAGCGGTTCCGATTACTTCAAATTCGATATTAGTTTCACTTGCACAAGCAATTTGATCTGCAGGATTTGTTACCGTTGCATCTTCTTGTACATCTATAGAATAACTAATTGTTACGTCACCACAAGCATGATCATTATAAACGAAACACTCATAAGTCTTCTCGTTAGCAAGTGAAATATTTCCTAAATCATAATCTGCACTTGTTGAAAGAATGGTTCCTGGAGTAGAACTTTCGTACCACTTGTATTGAATATGGCTACCAGCATCTGTGGCAACTGAAAGGATTAAAGATTCTCCTTCACATTTTGCAATGTTATTTACAGGAACAGTTGTCACATTAATATTCTCATAAACTTCAACACTTACCGGATTAGTTTCATCATTTGTTAAACCATCAGTCAAGATACATTTGAATTTCCATGTACTCATCGTTGGATCAGTATTCAGAACTGATAAGGTTGAAACTTTACCAATTGTAGATACACTCATTCCAGGAGCACCATCCGCATCTGCATATCCAGAACCATTATCATATCTCCATGTAAAACCGGTAGCTAATAGCGTACCTTTAACTACGAAGGTCGCAGTATTTGTTTCACATACTTTCTGATTATCGGGCTGAACAAGAATTTTAATGATATTATCTAATACTAAGGTTGCAGGTAAACTTGTAGCAACATCGGAACAAGACGAACTGGTAACAACACATCGATACTTATTATTGTTAAATCCGTTTGCTGTTAATGCTCCTGTAATGGTCAATTTTGACGAAGTCGTTCCAGAATATTCATCAACCTCAGTTAAGTTATTAAAGCCAGAACCTGAATCTTCTTGCCATTGGTAAGAATAAGTTGGTTCTCCTGATGCGGTTACTTCAAAACTTGCAGTTCCACCATCAGCAATAGTTACATCAACTGGATCTGTTGTACTAACTTCTGATAAAACAGTTAGAGTTGCACGATCAGATTTAGCATCATCACAAAAATCTCCAGAAACTACAGCATAATAACTCTGTCCATTATCAGGACTTGCAACTGTTAGAATATTAGTTATTGCTCCAATAACCGGATTATCATCCTTATCAAACCACTCGTAAGTTAAGGTTCCTTCAGCAGTTCCATTTGCAGTAAATGTTGGGTTAACATCACTAGCACACATTGTAACATCAGATGGATTGATTACTGTTGCATGATTTTTAACATCGACAACAAAAGTTCTAAGTTGATCGTTACATCCCAAATCATTATAAATTTCACATTTATAGGTTCCTGCATCCCCGGTTACTATATTTCCAAAATTATAAGATTTACTTGTTGATAAAATTGTTGTCTCTGCACCAACTTTGTACCATTTGTATTTCTTAGCATCACCTGTTGCAGCTACCGACATCGAGAAAGCATCATTTACACAAGGTGTAAATGTTGCATCAGCAGTTGTTACTACAATATCTTCTAATACTATAACAACTACCTCATTAGAATATTGATCAGTACTAACAGCATCGCTAACTAGACATTTGAACATCCAATTATTGATATCCAAATCATCTGCTGGAATTGTTAATGTAGACACTAAGCCAACTTCCGAAATCGAAATTCCATCTTTTCCAGCAGCTGTTTCGTACGCACCAGCTCCTTTTTTATAATACCATGTGTAAGTTAATCCTGCTGTAGTACCTTCAACACTTAAAGTAGCATTGTCATTAAAACAAACAGTCGTGCTTGTAGCTTGTACTGCAATTTTAGTTACTTCGGTTATCGTTAAAGTCGCTAAATTACTTGTTGTCGATGATAAACACACAAGACCATCAGAATCTACAACACATCTATATTGCTTTCCATCAAAAGTTGCTTTATCAGCTCCCGTTATATGCAAAGTTGCCTTATTTACATCGGAGTAATTTCCTCCATCAATAAGATCATCCCAATTTAATCCATTTTTCACTTGCCATTGGTAAGTATAAGCTGGTTCTCCCGAAGCAACAACCGAAAAGCTAACATTTGCTCCATCAGCAATTGTCATATCTAAAGGATCTGTAACGCTTACATTCTTTAAAATTGTTAAGCTTGCCATATTCGAAGTTGCATCACCACAAGAGTTACCCGATGATACAACACAATAATAAGATTGTCCGTTACCAGGGCTTGTTACCGTTAGTGAGAAATTTGTTGCACCTGCAACAGGGTTATCATCTTTATCATACCACTGGTAAGTTAGTGGCGCTTCTCCTGTTCCTGTTACAGTAAAAACTGGATCTGCATCAGTTTCACACATTGTGACACTTGTAGGGTTTGTGACTGTTGCGTGTTTTCCAACTACAACATTAAATGTTCGTGTTTGATTACCACAACCTGCGTCATTAAAAAGATCACATTTGTAATCTCCAGCTTGCGCCGAAATAATATTTCCCAAATCATAATTCGCTTGATCCGATAAGGTAGTAGCAGGATCTGTTGTTTTATACCATTTATACTTTATATCATCACCAGTAGCTGTAACAAATAAATTTGTTGCGTCATTTTCACAAGCAATTGTATTAACAGGGGATTCTGTAGTTACAACAATCGTATTTTTAACATCTAATAAAATAGAAACTTGAGCGTCATTACAATGATTAGATTCTATTTTTGCAATATATTCACCATCATCTGCAGGACTTGTTGCAGGATTGATAACAAAATCAGTAGGATCAGCGTTTCCATCAGTAATAATAGCATCGTCTTTCCACCATACGATTCCATTATGCTCACCTGTTACAGTAACATCTAAACTTACTAATCCTGAACATTCTGTTAAGCTATTGTCTGTTGCACTAATGCCTGGGTTTTCATGAACAGTAATTTTATAAGTTTTTACTATTGTTTCACACAAACCAATAACATTAGCAGTGTATGTATATGGTATTGGTATAGCAGTATGAGTATCCAGTTGGACAAAAGATCCTGTTCTTAAAAGAGTTCCTCCACCATTTCTCCACTCAATTTTATAATCTGATAAATTACCATTTACATTAATCGCTAGTAAAGGTTTCTCGTTATCACAAACATCTAGTGTTTCCAATAATGGACCTACAACAGAAACATGAGCATTTACAATTAACTTTCTTTGAATTTCGACATCAGTTCCACATTTTAGCGTAACGATACAGTAATAAATTCCTGCATCTGCCAATGTTGTTGCCGCAATATTTAAAGTCTCTGTTTCTGAAACAATAGTTCCATTTTCTTTATCATTAAATCTCCATTTAAATTTAGGATTCCCTACATAGCTTATTGTAGATGTGAAAGTATCTCCTTCGCAAACAGTTGTTATCGTTGGAAGAGTTGAAGAAGTAACCGCTTCTTTCGTCAATTCCCCAGTTTCTGTTTTACTATTACTATTGCTAGCAGTACATTGATCTGTAACCACAACAGTATAAGTTCCTAAATTGGCATCTTGTACGTTTGCTATTATTAATTTATCAGAATCTGTTCCAATAGGATTTCCTAAATTATCGGTCCATGCATAATGCAATTCTGATGCAGCAGGAATAGAAGAAACAGATGCTTCAAATGTAATTGTTTCTCCAATACACGTTCCAACATCTTCAACAGTTAATGCACCAAAATCATCATGCATATTTAAATTCTGGGTAAATAATACAGGTTCATCACAAGTACTACTCACCATAAACTGCCATGTACCAATATTTGTCGCATCCACCATAAAAGTGTATGGATTTGTAATCGTAGTTGTTACACCATTGGGGTCAATAGCTTGATAAATATATGTTGCACCGTTACTTACAACATCAAAAGTTGCCGTAACATTGGTTGCTGAACAGAATGGACCTGCATTATCTAATTCAAATCCATTTACCTTTATTTCAGGAGTAACATTTAAATCAGCTTCAGAAGATGCATCTCCACATCTATTATAAACCTCTACCTTATAAGTAGCATCGTCATCTAAGGCTATGGGAGAGATTACATATTCTACTTTATTTTTAATCTGATCTACAGTATTTTTAAACCATTTATAATCATAATAATCTCCAGGATATTCCAATACAGCTCTAAACGTATGACTTTGTCCAACACATTCTGTTATTGATACCAACGGAGTCAAATTAACATTTGGAAATATATCCAAGTTACGAATCCCTTTTTCGGTAACCCCTTTACATTTCAACTCTCCACCTGCAATAGGATAGGTTACTGCCACTTCTACCCATACACCAATGGCACGGTCTTCCATTGTTACGGGGAATGTCAAGATATTGCCCTCCTCGGACATATGTTCTGATCCCTTATCCCACGAATATTTAATACTAGCTCCCGCAGGAATAATATAATCAGGATCAAGCAAAGCTGTTACCTCAGCTGTACCGCCTGCACACAACCCATTAGTTACATTTACTGCATCTAACTCAGGAGCCTCAAGTACGTTAATAGTTATCTCATCAAAAGAAACACCACAACCATTTTCGGTTTCACAACGAACAATATAGGTTCCTGAAGGATGATCAAACTTATATGGATTCTCCAATGAAATTGGATCAGAATCTCCATTAACAAACCATTTAATATCACCACCATCACCTTTGACTGATGCGGTTAGAGAAGTATTGTCTCCTGAACAAAAAATCGTTTTATCTGTAAGAATTTCTACTGTTGCAGCCTCATCAACAGACACCTTAAAATCGACACTAACTGGCTTATCAGAAGCACAATCCACATAGGCTGGCTTAAAACTAATTACACATTGGTAATCTCCTACATCCACTTTTTGAGGATTTACAAAGGTTAATTTATGAGTTTTAGTTCCCGTAAATTTAAACTCATCTTCTGTCAACTCATCATAAATAGGATTTCCGTCTACATCAAGTTCTCCGTCTCTCTTTTTATACCATAAATAATCGTACCAACTGGTTTCTCCATTCGAAACGTCAATATAATTCTCTACCCCTTTACAAAAACTAAGATCGTTATTAGAATCATCATAGCTGTAGGTTGGTATCACTTTAGCAACAAAAACAGCAGTATCTTGAACTGCTTGCACAAAAGTTATACTATCTAATGCAAAAGCAGAATTTACGCCTGACGGATTGTTATTAAGCAACTTAATAACTCCTTTCGATGCGCTTCCTGGTCTCCACAATGCAGAAATAGATTGCCATTTAGTTACATCAGAAATTTCAAAATTTTTAATGATAGTATCTCCATTAACTAATACTTTTAATTTTTGAGGTTGAGTATACTCCGTATTTTGAACACTTCGTCCGTGTAATTTTACGATGTAATTAAATCCTTCTACAACATCTACTGAAGTTCCCCTATAAATAGTATCTCCCTTTTTATCAGATATAGCCATAAACATAAAGTCATTGTCCATATCATTAAATTTAGGATTTTTAAAAGTTGGATTAGCGTCTGTTGTTTGTTTAACAATACTGTATTCACCAGGCAATTGTAAATTCCCATGAACTTCGGTATAATCAGAATCTGCTGTTCGTTCAAAAAAGCTACCATTAAACAATTGATCCATTATAGGATCTCGATACGAACCAACAACATAGTATGAAGTTTCCACGTCTGGTGCAAGTACGTCAAGTGGTCCATTCTCAATGAATGGATCTTTGGTAAAATCATTTACATACCATCCATAAAAATCAGGAAGAGGCTCCGAAAGTGCGACATTAATGTTTTTATCGTAACTTTCACAAATAAGTTCAATTTCTCCGCCTTCACCTATAACAACATCTGGAGTAATTTTGGAAATTGCTTTGGTAAAACCAGAATAATATCCTGCGGCTCCAACATAGCCAGATTTAACCAACCATGCAACATTAATCGCTTTATTAGAATAAAAACGATAATTACCAGCCATTTCATTCAGCTTATAAATTTCCCACTCTGGATGTCCTGCAATTTTCACAGGAGCACTTGTAATTTCTGAAATGGCATGCAATTCTTCATCTCCATTCTTGGAATAACTAACAACGGCATTGGTTTGTACCAATATAGTAATCACACCACTTACTCCTCTTTCTGCTAATTCATCAGCATATGGAACGGTTACCTCTCTAATTCCACTGGTAGAAACTGGCGGAATAAAATTCATTCCTACTGTGGGTCCAATCGTATTTTTATCTCCAGAAAGAGTTTGATATACGTATACACTTTTACCTCCTGTTGAAATAAAAGCATTACCATTCCCATCATAAGGATCAGGTAAAGCCAAAAACTGACCTTTTTTTGCAATTATTCCCTCTGATACACCGTTTACAAAAACTTCTGTCCCATCCTCCGTCGCAACAATTATAGGTTGTTCTGTTCTTACGGCACCCTCTCCTCTCATTACAATATATTCATCTCTTAACTGATCAATAGGCACAATTTGATCGACCCCAATATCCTGACCATCACTTGGTCCAGATGTCCAAGAGCCAGTGTTTACAACAATAGGTTTATCTGATGTTACTGAAGTTCCATTCATCCCATCATTCATCGCATTAGTAAAGCCAGGTAAGTTATGATCTACTGCAATAATGTAACTTTCCCCTTTATTTAAAGTTCTAATTGGAGTTATATCATCAGCTGGATCTACCCACTTTACTTTTAAATCATCATTTGAACCAATACCATCACCTTTATCATCATATTCAGTCAACATACTACATTTTATATCTGTAAAATGAATTGTAGTATTATCTTCAGTCGCCATTACTGAAATATAATGACTTCGTCGAGAAGTAGCATGATTTGTATCCGTATACACATGACCTGATAAAAATTCAGTACCATAAGCATAAGTTCCTTTTGTTGTAAGCGAACCACCCTGAACATCAGTTGAGTGTCTCATATTAACAAAAAATGGTGCATCTGTCGAGAAAAATCGCAATCCTTCATCTGGCAGAACCTTATTTAATTCTTTAGCTCCAACAACATTCCATGGGAAGTTATAGTTATTAGGATACTCTGCAATTCTACCTTTATTTCCATTAGCTTCACCAACTGTTTTAAAAGTATATTGGGCAGGTGAACCTAACTTTACAGTTACGACATCAATCAATGTTGAAGATCCTTTATAAATGGAAATCTTCACATCCTTAGTTGAATTTGTTGACAATACGGCCTTATGCCAACCAATATCACCATTATTCGATGATCCATTATAAAATGGAGGAACATAATGTTCATAATCATACTGTGCCAAAACAGTTGTTGGAAGTATGAATAGTACACAAAGAAAAAGGACCTTAAAAACTAATTTTGTTAGAGTAGAAATTTTACCATTTCTCATATCGTTAAAAATCAAAAGTTAGTACGTAATTATTTTGTAATACAAAATGACTTACATTGTATAACAACATAAGAACAAATTAACATTACAAATTCTGAACAAGCTTATTTAGCTGTTAAACAGTTTTAAATAGAACAAAATAATTAAATCAATTTTTCATTTCTTTGTAGTTCACAGAAAGTTCCACAAAGTATCTACTTAAACTGATAAAAGAAGTTTTTTGTTACATATTTACTATAAAAACACAAATTTAAGTAAAATTAAACGAACTAACTACAAAAAAATGGGCAGTATTCTCAAGGAATACTGCCCAAAATTATGATTACTGTGAGTTATTTAACACATTACACTTTCTACCTCTTCAACACTAATAGGAATCCTTTTCCCTATTAATCTACTTCCATCTTTCGTTACCAAAATATCATCTTCTAAACGAATCCCTCCAAATGTCCTATATTCATCAACTTTATCAAAATTGATAAAATCTGTATTTAGACCTTCATTTTTCCACTTGTCAATAAGTGAAGGAATAAAATAGATTCCTGGTTCGTTGGTAATCACAAAACCTGGCTTTAATTTTTTGCCTAAACGTAAATAAGCTGTCCCAAATTGGTCACTTCTTTGAATTTCATCATTGTATCCTACATAATTTTCGCCTAAATCTTCCATATCATGAACATCTAGTCCCATCATATGACCTAATCCATGTGGCATAAACAATGCATGCGCACCAGCCTTAACAGCTTCTTCAACATTCCCTTTCATTAATCCAACTTTTATCAGCCCTTCTGTAAGAACTTTACAAACTTCTAAATGGATACTCCTATAAGTAACTTCAGGACGAATCAATTCATTTCCCTTATTGATTCCTGCCAATACTATTTCGTAAATCTCTTTCTGCTTGTCAGAAAATTTCCCTCCAACTGGGATAGTTCTTGTATTATCAGAAGCATAATGAGTATCAGTTTCAGCACCACAATCCACTAGTAATAAATCACCTGCATTCAGCAAATTTCCATGTTCATGATTGTGCAATGTTTCGCCTCGTTTAGAAACAATTGGAGGAAAAGACAGCATACCTCCTGCACGCAAGGCAATTCCTTCACATTCTCCCGATATTTCTCTTTCATAAACTCCATCTTTAGCCATTTTCATAGCAGAAACATGAATTTCATAACCAACTGCAGCTGCACGTTCTAACTCCTTGATTTCGTACTCATCTTTAATTTCACGAAGAGCAACCACAGCCTTTATAAACTCTACTGAAGCTTCTTCTTTTATTTTATTTAATGACGTTCCAAGCAATTCATGAATAAGAATTTTATTCTCTGCACGATACACAGGAAGAAAATGCACTTTTCGACCAGCTTTCATAGCCTCTTCAATAACTGATTTTAAATCACCAGAAGCTACACAATTTTCTATTCCAACTTTAGCAGCCTGATCTTTTACACTTGGCTGGGGTCCCATCCAAATAATATCAGCAATATCAACATCGTCACCAAAAATATAATCTTTATTGTTATCGATATCCATAACTCCTGCAAAACCAGGGTGATCTAATCCAAAAAAGTACAAAAATGTACTATCCTGACGATACTGATAAATATTCGCAGCACAATTCATTGGTGCATCTGGATTACCCAATACCAATGCGATTCCGTCTTTCATTATTTCACGTAACTCATTACGTCTTTTGATATATAC
>JADGFH010000719.1 GCA_016743925.1 Labilibaculum sp. | reverse complement strand
GTTTTCATCGGGCCTATAGCTCAGCTGGTTAGAGCACCTGACTCATAATCAGGGGGTCCATGGTTCAAGCCCATGTGGGCCCACCCCCAATATCAAGCAGTTACGACAATGTCGTAACTGCTTTGTTTTTTTATTTGCAAACAATTTGCAAACATTTATGCTTAAAAATGACAAACAAAAGCTAATAAATGCCAAGTTTCTGTCACTGGATCATATTACTATATTCAATTAACACCCCCACACCCCAAAACTTTCACAAAATTCAGGAAACCATATAGTAGATTCTCCCGAGTAATGGAAAATTGGATTTTATTCATCAGAACCTTTGGACAATATTCCCTCAAGATCCTTAAGCGTTGTTTCTCAATTTTTTTTAATAAGCTCGAAAAGGGGCCAAATATTCTCAAGCTTTCTTTTTCAATTTCAACACCTAACATTTGGAAAGCCATTTCCAAATAGCTTATCAATTTATCCTGATCGTTTTCTTCTACTTCCTCAAAGACCGATTGTTTACATGATTTTTATTTTAAGCCTATTTCCTCTAACCTATAATTATAAACTGTACGAAAATCCTTCCGGAATCATGATGTAAACAATTGTACCAGGATACACCTCATCATTTTCATCACGATCAATTACCTTCACTTTAATTGAACGGTTATTAATTGAATTTAAAAGATTAAAATACTCCTTCATTACCTTCATTCCTACTCCAGATCTGAACCTGCTCTCTTGAGATGATTTCATTCTTCCTATACCATTGTCTTCAACATGAAATATGATATCTCTATTGGCCTTATATATCTTTAACTGGAGATCAGCTCCATCCGTCCGTCCATTCAATCCGTGCCTTACCGCATTCTCAATATAGGTCTGTAACAACATTTTTGGCACTTTCATTCCTTGATTAACTTCGCCTGCAATAGTTATTTGGTAGGTGAACTGGTTTTTAAATCTAAATTGCTCCAATTGAAGGTATAAGTCTATAAACTTCAATTCTTCTTCCAATTTCACACACACCTTTGATGAAGCTTCTAAAGCATATCTCATCAATTTCGTAAATCTGGAAAAGAAATCATAGGCCTTGTAACGTTCTTCACTTAATATTACTGCTCCAACTGAATTAAGAGTATTAAAAGTAAAATGAGGATCTAATTGATTTTTCCAACTAGTCAATTGCAATTCTGCCATTTTCTTTCTTCTTCTATCTCGACTGACTGTCATTCTTTGAATAAACCACACTAAGAAAAACATTACACCGTAAGTACACACTACAATACTTGCAACTTTTGATAAATAAAATGATATTTGTTTATAATGTACATTAAACCACAAGTTATCTGCTCTTAAGTACAAATACTTCTCTTTACTTTCAGAGTTTACTAGAGAAGATCTAAATGCCGTTGGTACACATTTTATTTCTTTACTAACGTAATTTTTAAAATTGTTTCTAAACACATACAAAGAACGCCCATTCTTACTTATGAAGACAAATTCATTCTTTTGATCACCATCCAAATCTAATTTCCTTACAAATTTCATTTCTTCAGGAAACTCACTCAACTTTTCTAGTTCTAAGCATTCATTTAAAGTGAATAATGCACTGTTTCCTTTTAATATTAAAACAGCATCCTCATTATTGAGCTTTTGCGGAAATACATGAATATAAGAATCAGCTCCCGTAAAATCATATTTCTTTTTTCTTATGATATTCCCTTTACTGTCTATTAGGTAAAACCAGAATCCCAACTCTAAAGTTTTGGCATTACACTTATGAAAGACACAATAGTAATTCACTTTCTGAAATGTTACTGGGAAAACTTTTACAAATTGAGCTGGACCTGCAAATTCCATTGGCTTAAAAATGGGAGTCATAGTATCATCGAAAACATAGACATAGGCTTTATTGTCCATGTATGTTGATACAGGCAAACTCATATTATTTGAGGCGTAATTGCATAATAGAAACTCTGGGATATTATCAGAGTTTATATCTGCAACTCTTAATTCATGTGGGTTTGCTCCTAAATGATCAGTCTTGGAGAGTTTGTTATTGTGAATATCATAGACACAAATACAGCGAGGAGAAATACTAAACCCTGCACTTATTATAAATGCATATTCTTTAAAGCCATCCTTATTTACATCACATAATACACTCCCATTTATATCAAAGTCATATCCTGCTTTGCCTTCATATACTTTTGAGATAAAACGTCTTTTCACAAAATGACCTTTACCATAAGGTTCAATAATATTTAAAAACAATGAATCTTTCCTATGCAACAAAGTATATAATTCAGCTAAACCATTATTATCATGATCCCCAGAGAAAACAGCTTGAGTAATATATTTACCTGGCTTGCCTTGCAAATTAAACTGTTGACTAACTTCACCTTCCAAAGTCCTAAATGGAATTGAATAAAATCCTTCTTTCCATAAATACACATCGCAATAGTCAGAAATACCATCACCATTAAAATCATCCCACACAATAACTCTATTCTTTGAAATTGCACCTTCATCAGTCACTGTTATTTCAACTCTTGAAAAATTATGTAATAAATAAATCCATATTGGAATACTTATAATTAAAGCTAAACCAAACGATGAGCTAAGAGTTGACAAAAGAAACAATTTAAACTTCCGTTTCATGAATTAAAAAGATTGGATAGTTCTTGAATTCGCGCAAGTGAGAGTGCTATATCATAAGTGATAGATCCTACTTGTAACCGACAAATTCTAGCCTTTCTATTGACAGATTTCAAGTAGCTAAGATTAATAATAGCTGATCTACTTACCCTATAAAATTCTCCTTTAGGAAGTTCATACTCAACAATACCTAAAGTCGTTGGAGTGATTAATCTTGCTCCTGCGGTTAAACAAATAGTGGTATAATTGCCATCTGCTTCGCAATAAAGGATATTCTCAGGATTTATTACTTCAAACCCATTTCGTGTATTGATCTTTAATCGATGATTTAGTTTCATACGAGTTAATAACTCTAATATCTTTTCATTCTCATTTGACTCCTGCCATTTTAAGTTTATGCGATTAATACACATTCTTAAATCCTCTTCATTAACTGGCTTTAAAAGATAGTCTAATGCGGAATTCTTGATAGCTTCAATTGCATATTGATTATAGGCTGTTACAAACACTACTTTAGGTGTTAATCCATTTTGCACTAAATCTTTAATAAATTCAAAACCATTCCTTTTTGGCATTTCAACATCCAAAAAAACAAAATTCGGTTTCTCTTCTAAATAAATATTCACAGCAGAATCAACTGAAGCTGCTTCTTTGATGTTGACATTAGGGAGTATTCTTTTTATAAGAAGTGATAGTAATTCTCTACCACGTTGTTCATCATCAACAACAAGAATAGTTTGCATAATAGGGTATATTTAATTC
>JADGFH010000718.1 GCA_016743925.1 Labilibaculum sp. | reverse complement strand
TAGGTGCTTTTCCAGATGGAGAAACCTTTTTAAAAATTTATAGATCGTGTGGATTTGTAAATACAGAACAAATAAAATTAAGTTTTGGAATTGCATCCATTTACGTTGGTACAAAACCTGTACAATAAAACGACGGATTGTCGGTTTATACTTTAAAGAAATTTCCTGATTTGAAAAGATTACTAATTATACTATTACTACTGTCCTGTTACACTTCTACTTATTCTCAAAGAGGATATAAGGCAGAAAGTATATTAAATTACCAAAAGGTAGATCAGAAATGGTTGCATTTTGGTTTTACGCTTGGCGTAAATAGTATGGATTTTGCAATCTATAATTCGGGAATTGGTGATGCTAGGGCTGAACAGGTTGTTTTTTCACCTGGGTTTTCAGTAGGAATTGTTTCCGATTTGCGTTTGCATGAGAATTGGTCATTGCGTTTTCTTCCAGGACTAGAGTTTGGACAGCGTAGTATTCAGTATTCAAATTTAGATGTTGAAGAAGTTAACGTGGAGTCTGTGCTAGTTAATCTTCCGCTTTTGTTAAAGTATAGGGCTCGCCGATTAAATAATTATCGACCTTATTTAATTGGAGGTGCAAGTTTTAAAATTGATGTACAATCACAAGAATCTCTCGATCCTGAAAATGATATGCTGGTACGCCTAAAAACGACAGATATTTATGCAGAATTTGGAGCAGGGGTTGATTTTTACTTGCCTTACTTTAAATTGGCAACGGAATTAAAATTTTCAATAGGCTTAAAGGATATTTTAAATCATGAATATGATATAGATAATCCGGGCTATGAGGGGTACTCCGATGCAATTCGAAAAATGAATTCCAAAATCATTACGCTTTCTTTCCATTTTGAATAGAGATAAAATCTCACAATATTTCTTAGAATGATTACCGAACTAGATATAGTGCTAAGTCCGAAAGAAGCTTCGGATGAGAAATTTTACAAGCCAATTGTAGCAAAAAAATTAAATGTTGATACTGCTGATATTTTCGGATTCAAGATTCTGCGAAAATCGATAGATGCACGACAGCGAAATATTAAAATAAATTTACGATTCCAGGTTGCTTGTAATGAGGAATTCGGTGTAGAGCAAGGAGATTCTTTCGAGTATGCTAATGTTCTTGGGAAAAAGAAGGTAATTGTTGTTGGTGCTGGTCCTGCTGGTTTGTTTGCAGCCCTTCGTTTAATTGAATTAGGCTATCAGCCAATCGTATTAGAGAGAGGGAAAAGTGTCGAAGACCGTAAAAAAGATTTAGCCGAGTTGCATAAAACTCGCAGTGTGAATCCTGATTCGAACTATAGTTTTGGAGAAGGTGGCGCTGGAACATTTTCCGATGGAAAATTATACACTCGCGCTAAAAAGCGAGGTGATTTAAAAAAGATTTTGAAGGTATTACACTTTCATGGAGCTCAAGATGAAATTTTATTCGATGCTCATCCTCATATTGGAACAGATGTTTTACCTAAAGTGATTGTTCGAATTAGAGAGAATATTAGAAACGCAGGAGGCGAAGTTCATTTTTCTACTAAGGTTGTAAACTACATTCTTGAAGATGATAAAATTTCAGGTGTAATTACAGAGAATGGAGAGAAGTTTTCTGCCGAAGGAGTAATTTTGGCAACCGGACATTCCGCTCGTGATGTATATCGTACGTTACAAGATCAAGGAATTGAACTAGAGGCCAAGTTATTTGCGATGGGCGTTCGAATCGAGCATTCACAGGAATTAATTGATCAGATTCAGTACCGTAATCCAGATGGAAGAGGGAAATACTTGCCTGCTGCAACCTATAGTTTTGTGCAACAAGTGCAAGAGCGCGGTGTTTATTCATTTTGTATGTGTCCTGGTGGCGTTATTGTGCCAGCTGCTACAGGAGCGAAGCAACAAGTGGTTAATGGCATGTCGTCTTCAAATAGAAACACGGCTTTTGCGAATGCAGGAATGGCAGTTGAAATTCGCACTCAGGATTTAAAAGAATATAAGCAATATGGAGCTTTAGCAGGATTGCATTTTCAGGAAGAATTAGAAGAAAAAACTTTTGTTGAAGGTGGAGAAAACCTAAGCGCACCAGCGCAAAGAATGGAAGATTTTGTAAACGGTAAAATGAGTACTTCTTTACCGAAAACATCTTATCATCCAGGAATCGTTTCTTCGGCTATGCATAAATGGCTACCAGAATCTATTCGAATTAGATTACAGGAAGGCTTTAAAGCTTTTGGAAAAAAATCAAGAGGTTTTCTAACAAATGAGGCTGTAATTTTAGGTGTAGAATCGAGAACCTCTTCTCCGGTTCGCATTCCAAGAGAAAGAGATACTTTTCAGCATGTTCGAATTGCTGGCTTATTTCCTTGCGGAGAAGGTGCTGGTTATGCCGGTGGAATTGTTTCTGCAGCAATGGATGGAGAACAATGTGCCGAAGCGTTTGATCGTTCATTCATTGCAGATAATTAGTTAAAACTCTTTTCTTCTAAATTCAGAGCAAATAATTGAAGTTGCCACAGATACATTTAAGGATTCTGAGGCAGCTTCTCCACAAGGAAAATTGGGGATGTAGAGTTTATTGGTAACTAATTCCTGAATTTCAGGAGAAACACCTTTGCCTTCGTTTCCCATAATGATAAAGCCTTTGTTTGCAAGCTCACATTTGTAAATAATATCACCTTCCAGAAAGGTTCCATAAATTGGGAAATCGGTGCTTTTATAATTCAAGATTAAACTTTTAAGCGGAGTATAACATACCTTAACGCTTGAAACTGCTCCCATGGTGGCTTGAATAACTTTTGGATTGTATAGGTCAACAGTATCTGGCGAACAGAATATATGTTTGATTCCAAACCAATCGGCTACACGAATAATTGTTCCTAAATTTCCTGGATCTCTAACGTCATCCAAAATAATAGATAAAGATTCTTGAACCAAGCTTTCATCTATTTTTTGCGAAGGAATCTTAAAAACTCCAATAACAGATGATGGTGTTTTTAAAGAGCTAATTTTTTTTATCTGAATCGAATCTGTTTCAATAATTTGATTCGCTTTTAACTTAGCCGTGATTGAATTTTCCTGATGCCATTCTTTTGTGTAAATGAGATATTCAATATTTGTATTTGCTTCAATTAAATCAGTAACTAATTTGTTTCCTTCTGCAACAAAAAGCTGATGCTGATCTCTAAATTTTTTCTTTTGAAGACTGCTAATTAGTTTAATTTGATTTTTGGAAAGCACGGCTATTATTTTGGAAAATTAACATTTAAAAGGCAGCTAATGCCAATAATATCTCATTGAAGTTAAGTATCTTTGTCGTATTTTTAAACCGAATAATACTTTTATTATACTTGAAATCTTACGAGAAATACAAAAGTAGTTATAATTTCCCTATTTTAATTTTTTTGTTGAGCTTGCTT
>JADGFH010000717.1 GCA_016743925.1 Labilibaculum sp. | reverse complement strand
CCGGGCATGACAGATACACCCTGTTTTTATCTTCAAAATAGAGCCCTGGATTATCCCCTCCGCACAGGGGGCAGCAATTATTTAAATAATGACTCATGTCCAATTAGATATCAGACCCGGAAAAAATGGGAAAGAAAAGAGATTATTTTCCCATATGGTTCAAGAGATACAGGGATCATTTTTCCAGAGGGCAGGGGGGGGGGCGTTTGCCTTTGCCCCATTATTGTCATTTTTTAAACTTTCCCATGGGTCAACAGTAGACTTGCCCCCTTTCCCTAAAACGCCTCGTTTATGAGATTCAGCAGCTTTGACCATGGTGTTTGTTGATCATCAAAATTGAGGACCCCTTGTAGCAACTTGGTATCTCGCACCACAACTGTCAAAGCATAACCCGCGTTGGCTTTTTCGATCTGCCCACAGGTCGTTAGCACGCCCTTATTAATTTTTGTAGTATGAGCCGTTTTGTCACCACCATTCGCTATGGTTTCAAATCGATCCTGAATATGCTGTTCACATTGATCGACCCATTCATTATCATTTTGTCTAAACAACATCAGCAAATTATCTTCTAATGTTCCAGTGTCTCCATCATCACCTGTAAAAATAAAAAGCGCATATCTACTTCCAGTTCCTGCCCATTGTTCTTTTTGGAAATCACCCTGTATCATGAGCGTTTCATTATAGCGCTCTATGAATAGCTTTTGCGTCTTATCAACACCACGCGAATCTGCGTCGTAAATAAACAGAAACGAAACAGATTCTATAACACTCTTGGATTGCCTTAGAACATCCGCCGCAAAGGAGTTAAGAAGTTCTTTTACAAATTCACTAGTTTGTCTATGTTGATCCATTCCGCCCATTGAAACGGGAAGAACTATATGGTTACCTTCAAGCTTTTTATAAGCACAAATTGGAACCAGCGGAAATGTTGGTCTTCCAATGCGGATTTCATCTATTTTTTGGCTGGCGTATTTTCCAGAAATAAATTTCTTAAGAGGGGAAGGGTAGTTTTTAAGCTGTTCATCATAGCTCTCGTATTTTTCGGACTCCTGTAGTAAGCGCCCAATAAACTGAGCATCGTGAGGCCCTTCGCAGATAACAAAAAGAAGTTTCATTCAGCGACCTCCCCACGCAAATCAAATGAAATGCTATCGACTAACTTATGCATTCTCTCACCTGAAAAATAAAAGCAGGCTATTTTTCCTTCTGACTCCACTAAACTGTAAGCTGAGAGATCTTTTTCAGGAATATTTTCAGATTTTGCAAAGGCATCAATACATTCCTTGCTGTGAGAACTAATGAATATCTGAATATTAAATTTTAGAGAAAGCTCATTGATCAATTTTACCAACTTAGGGAGAAGAGATGCATGTATGGCATTTTCAAGCTCATCAATGATTACCACTCCATTTTTAGCGCCGGCAAACAGAAGCCCTATCTTGAAAATTCGCTGAAGACCTTCTCCAAAAATCGTTAGATCCGGATTAGGATTAATGTCCTCGTGAATAACCGTGAAACGGCCAAAATCATCCTGTTCGACATTACGAATACCAGCGTCAATGTGCCTTCTTAAAAATTCAACAATTATCTCTTTGCTTCCTTCCTTCAAACTTTTGCTATGACACTCTCTTAAGAGTCCTGGATCTAAACCACTAAACGGGCTAGCAAAAACAGAGGGACAAAGAGAAGCGATCTCACCTTCTGTTCTTTGTGGATATTTTTCAAAAAAATGTGTTTTTGATAAGAATGTGCGCTCCCCATACTGGATATCAAAGTAGGCACTTTTAAGATAATACGTCATATCGTCAACGGGCGAAGATTCCTGAGTCAATTTCAGCACAACAGGCTTTTTGTCAAATTGAGCCGTAATCGCCACATCTGGAATTTGCCCAACAAACCATTCCATATTCACTTCTTCGGAAGGGATTTTCGCCCTCCGTCGAATTAACTCGATAAATGATTTTGGATTATTTAGATCGCATAGTAATTTTATGCATTCAAGTAAAGTTGTTTTTCCTGCATTGTTAATTCCTGCAAAGAGGTTCACCCTTGATAAATTATCCAGTGAAGTATCCTTAAATCTCCTAAACTGTGAAATATTAATACTGGATATCTTGTTATCATTTTTAGGATCAAGAAATGAAGTCCTCATTGATGCTGAAATACTTTGTTTCGCCCCAATATCCAAAAGACTTTTCAGCTTATCTGAATATTCATGAATATCTGTTCGATCTGAGTCAGAGATCAGTTTAGACATATTAAAAACAGTACTAATTTCTTGACCAATAATAGAGAGCGCATTTTTAACTTGATTCTTCCCAAGAACTTCACTGGCCAGTGTTGCTTCTGTCAGATTACGGGTTGTGTCTAAATTATCTAAAGCTTTATCATCATCAATAATATTAGCCAGTTCCCTGATTTGCTTCGAGGTCTCGATCACTGCTTCCAACTTCTGACCCTTTGTCACTAAATCGTCAGTAGTTTCATCATCGCCCAACTCTTCTTCTTCAGAAATCCAAGAAAATAGCCTGTCAAGATTTTCAGTGCTCTTTGCTTCTTTAAGGCTATCATTCCAGTGAAGCCAGCTTCGAATTTTACGGTTGCGAATGATCTCTCTAAATATCGAGTATTTATCTGATTCAAATTGATCCCCATAGTCACTCTCAAGATATGTGTCTATGAGTGCTAATGTTTTTAAAGTTGCATTTATCTCTTGCTTGCTGACCCCTAAAGATTGATGGATTTCTTCAGGGGCCATCTTTTGCTCTTCACAAAGGGTACGAATCAGCTTTGCTTGATTAATAGCTGGCCATTTTTTATTTCCACTTATATGCTTTAAACCCATTAAAATCAAATAATGAGCATCATTTGCACTATCATAATAAACCACCGGAACTTTAGGAAAAATTTCAGGATCCAATTTGCCTAAATGAAGGCCTTCAGCCTCAAAACGAGACTGCAAGTACTTCAGGCAGGCAATACGACGGTTACCTTCAACTACAATAAACTTTCTTGTATTTTCTACACGTCTTACCTGTATTTGATCAACTGGTAAAAAGCCATTCTTTTTGAAACTATCTACCAAATCACGGACATACTCAGCATTTTTACCAAGAATAAGTGAGGTCGTACGACGTTGAACTTCACGCATCAGCACATCAGATTCATCCACATTTACGTAAACGTCTGAATCAATGAAACGGTAGTTATTTGGATCAAGAAACAAGTTTTTTAAGCTTAAAGTAGATTTTCGTTCTTGATTTTGTTTTGTATCCTCAGCGTTCATCAAACATGCTCCATTTAATAAAAGTCACAATATATTTTTGTAATTATAGAGGTCGCTATCCTTTACTTTTGCATTCTGTAAATTGTTTTTTGAGTTAACGGAATCTGCAGAACAACTTATCATTACCACGTGTTATACAT
>JADGFH010000716.1 GCA_016743925.1 Labilibaculum sp. | reverse complement strand
CAAATACTCTATTTTGCAGGAAATCCATAATTTCTATTTGTTTTGTTGTCATTTTATAAATAAAATTTTCGCTTTTGTTGTTGATTAATTTCCGTTTTAGCTTTTCAATCTATTAGCCTAAATCAACTCGCTTAGGTTCTTCTATTAATATACTAGTAGAGACAATGACCTAAATATATTACTATCAGGTTTAACTGTTTGGACGATCTGAAAATATTTATTTCAATTCTACTTTTATTCCACTGACGAATTTGTTTTTTCCTCCATTTGCAGGATGACGAACATAAACATGGTTATATCCTAAATCCTTAATTTTTGATTCAGGTTTTCTACCTAAAGCAATTATTTTATCGATTGGATAAATATCTAATAATTCGATTAAATATCTTGTTCCGATTTCTAATTCCGCTTTGTTTGGAGTTCTATTTGCTCTTTTGTCCGTTGTTGTATGTGGATGAAATGGAAAAATATTCCAAATCAAAGGTTTATTCGAATAATTTTGCAATTCATTCCACACAATTGTTGCCGAGATTTCACTTTCAAGTTTTGGATGTTTATTAATACATTCAAATCCTTGATCTTTATAAAACTCATTTTCAGTTAAAACGCGTTCACTGGTAAATGCAATACCTGTAATTCCACAACCTTTATATCCAGGAGCTTCTCCTAATAAAAGGTTAGTGGGTTTAATTTCAAACATTTTATTCAAGTAAAGTCTTAAATTTTCTCTACGAATTTTAGATTCTACTGAATTTCCAATGTATAAGTTAGTTGTTTCTTCGGAAACAATTTCTTCTGATAGTTTTTTTATGAAGTTGTCGATTTTGTTCATATGCTAGATTAAGAGAATTATACTTGGCTTTATGTGGTGTTCATTTCCCAATAATTGAGAGACTTTCATTATCAAATTTATAATCTACTATCTTACTACTTATTATCAATTCGATCGCTTGTTCAATTACTTCGAATGGTGCTATAAACCATTCACGCGGCGTGTGTCTCTTTCCTTTTTCATCAAATACATCTATTTCTAAGCATGAGTTGCCAAAGAAATTATGAAGCAACTGCTCTAATTTCTGAGGGTTCATATTGTAACACTTCCAAACACCTTCAACATGAACTGGAGCCATTAGGTATGTAGGCTCTTTATCTGCATTTTTCACCCTTTCTACAACATCAGATGTAGAATAGCCAATTTTATAAAGGAATTGTATTGATAATACTCTTTCGTCTTTGCTTTTGGATTTTAAAACGTAGATATAACCAACCTCTTTATCTTCATCCGTAATTGAAAGAAATCCTTTTTGAATAGTTTCATTAATATTATCCTCATTTTCAGTAATCCGTCGACCATTTTTGTATAATTCCGCTGATAGAGACCTTAATAACATATCTGATTCTGTTCCATTTTCAAAGATGCAACGTAAACGAGCATTCATTTTACCAGACTTATCAGCTTTTTTTTCTTCAATATTCGCGACGTAAAGAAGAACTCCATTGAGTACAAAAAAGTAACCCTGGTCAATTTGTTGCTCATTTTTAAATCTTTTTAATTTTCGCTTACTTTCTTTTAAATCATTGTGACATTTTTTTAATAAACCTTCAAATTGTTTAAAATCTTTACATGGTTTTCGCTTTGCCACATAGTCGGGCATTGTAGTTTCTTTTGGCGTATGCTTAAAATCAAAAAGGCCTGCATCGTCACCACCAAGAATATCTAAGGAATCATCACCTAACAAATCATCAATTGAATTAATTTCTTTTGGTTTGCTGTATTGGTTTGTTGTTTCGTTTACTTGACTTATTTCAATTTCGGGCAACAAATTATGGATATCATGCGATTTAAGCTGTTCAACTTTTTCTAGGTCATTTCGCAAACTTTTTAAACGTGAATACAACTGATATTCTGAAATATTGGAAGAATTCGGTTCAGGTTCTTTGTTGTTGTTTTCTACAAAGACATTTATTTCCTGAAATGAAGCCAATAAACGGTCATCAGCAGTGCGAGCGGTTGATTTTTTAGGCTTTACATTTAATAAACCTAAAGGGTCGTTGTTAAATATTTCATCTAAAATGCTATCCTTATCCATTTGCCTCTGCTTGTTTGCGTTTTTCTTCTTTCAGATATATGATACATTCAGCCATACGCTTTTCCAAAGGATCATTAGACTTTAGATTTGGCTTTCTATTGTACATTTTTATAAATTCCTGAATTTTTGGCCAGAGTATTTTAGCTTCTTCAAAATCCATTTTTATGCGAGTTGATTCAATATGGTCTTGAATCACTTTTAGCACTTTGGTTGTTACCGACTTTGATAAAATCTCAAATGCTTTTTGGAATGGATTAATCCTGTCGATTAGGTCAATATGAATATCGTCAATATCCACAAATGAGCCAGCCATTCGGATAAATCGTTTATCGCCCGTTTCTTTTATTTCACCGTTTTTAATTACCGAATCAACAACTACATGCTGTCGAACTTCTTCTACTTCATCATCCGATAAATCGGGGTATTTTACCTTGATGATTTTGGGAATCAAAACTTTGTTAATGACTTCGGGGTCTACATTGCCAGGCATTGCTTTTAGCATGGTATCATCTTGCAATACCGTTGCTTTTAGGTCGTTTAAGTCCGATTCTAAAATATCTTTTACACGTTTTGAGCTTGGCTCTTTTAATCCGCGAATTTTAATTTCGCCTGGTTTAGCTTTATCAAATTCATCTACTTTGGTTTTAAACTTCCAATTGGGTGCTAAAACCTGTTCCATAAGTAATGATGCGGTTATTGCCTTTAGCATATTGTTTACCGAAAGTTTTACTAAATCATCGGCAGCATCGGGTTGAGCAATTAAGTTGGTAAATTGAGCATGTTTTTTATTCTTACTGTCTCTGGTGGCTCTACCAATTATCTGAATTATTTCGGTAAGCGAACCTCTATAACCAACGGTTAAAGCATGTTCGCAATAAGGCCAGTCAAAACCCTCCTTAGCCATTCCCAGCGCTATAATGATGTCCATATCATCAATATCGTTGGATTCGCGCAAATAGTTTACAATCTTATCGCGCTCTTTGGGATTGTCTTCTACCAAATCAGCCACTTTCAACATTTTACTGTCCGAGTGGCGTTTTATGTGAATAACACCAGTTTCTTTGTCTTGTTTTGTTACTTCGCCAATGGCATCTAGAATAAAATCAACTTCGTTGTGTTTGTCTTTGGTCGATTCACCTGAATTTACATTGGGAATATGTAATATTGTTTTTTTGTCAGTATCTAGAATCTCCATAATAGCATTGGTGTATCTCCCTTGATAAAAGTGATAACCAATTCCTAATGACTTTAAATATTCGTAGCCGTTTAACTGTTCGTAATAGTTGTAGGTTACTTTGGTAAACTTCTCTTCATCCTCTGGACGTAAAACAGGAATACCT
>JADGFH010000715.1 GCA_016743925.1 Labilibaculum sp. | reverse complement strand
CTAAAAAAGGCTTATTGATTCGCTCAAGAATACCACTTACCTCAGCATAGATCTCAACTTTTTCATGAGCTTGCAATGTTCCTATTACATTGTGTTCAAGTTCTAAAAGAATATTTTTAATCTTCTGTACAGGAATTTGGAGTGTTTTTACAACAACATCTTTCTCGTGAGGTGGTTCTTTCATTCCTGCTAAAACAAAAGCTGTAATAAATAAACAAACAGCTACTAAAGCCCCCAGTATGATACTTTTCTTTTTCAACATCGCGATTCGATTTTAAATATTTGACACAATAATACTTTGAGAAAGTCTGTCATTTAAATTTTATCGACAGGCAGGATAGATTTATCTGTTAACAAGTAAAAACTATAGATTGCTTTAGTTAAATTTGATTTTGATAGCGTTGCCCATCGAAATCGACTTGTTTATCGACAAATAGTTGAAATCATGGATAATTTTTGTTGCTTCGCTCTATCAATTCTTAACATTATTAAATTCAGCTATGAATCTAAGCGACAAATTGTATCGACTTTTCTCAGTCCGATGGATACAGCATCTGTCCTTCTGGTTGGTATTCCTTCTATTATTGTCAACTCGCTATTTTTATATGGAAGAATATAGAATAGAGTTGGAACTTATAATTGATCTGGTTCAATTCTCTATTATTGCAAGTTTTGTCTATTTTAATTTACTTGTACTTATTCCACGAATATGGAATAAAGGAGAATATAAAAAATATTTGCTTGCTATCTTTTCCAGTGAGTTGGTTATCATTTCTATTTTGATAACAATTTTCTATATGATTCCCAATCATGAATTTAAACCAAAAATGTTAAAGTCTCCTATCATGGTTGTAATCGTTTCCTTTTTCAAAACGAATATCTTTATTTTTTCAACTAGCTTATTTCATTTTGCAAAGGAATGGATGAAACTGAAGGATGAAAACCTAAAGTTCACAGAGAAAGCTCAAGAACAACTAGAAGCAGAGATTAGCATACTAAAAGCTCAAGTGAACCCACATTTTCTCTTTAACACATTGAATAATATTTATTCGATGAGCTTGTATGATTCCTACAAAACTCCTGAGATGATTCTCAAACTGAGTCAACTCATCAGCTACATGTTATATGAATGTAAAGACGAGGAAGTTAGTTTAGAAAAGGAAATTCAATTCATTAAAAACTATATCGACCTGGAAGCTGTTCGAGTTGAAGACATTGCCAAAATAAACTTAAATATTAAAGGAGAAGATCCTGGACATAAAGTTCCACCTCTTCTTTTTATTCCCTTAATCGAGAATGCATTCAAGCATGGTATATCGACAGAACAAGCTTCTTCTGAGATAAACATTAACTTAGCTATTTCAGAAAGCACAATCGATTTAGAGATTAATAATCCCATAGACAGTTCAGAAGAGGACGAAAAGAATAAAGAGATTGGCGGTCTTGGAATTGTGAATGTTAAAAAGAGACTCGCACTTTTGTTTCCAGAGCATCACATTTTTGATATATCACAAAGCAAAGCTCTATACACCACTAAGCTAAGTTTAATACTTTCATAAAATAAGATCAGATGGATATTAATTGCATCATAGTTGACGACGAAATTCATGCTAGAAAAGTCATTGAAAAATACATTCAAGATTTACCTCATTTGAAATTGGTTAAATCCTGTAAAAATGCCATTGAAGCCATGCAAATTCTTAGAAGCGAAAACATTGACCTGATGTTCTTAGACATTAATATGCCTAAACTTACTGGACTCAATTTTCTTGCTAATCTTTCTCACCCTCCATTGGTGATTATTACAACTGCTTATAGAGAATATGCACTTGACGCTTTCGAATTGGATGTTATTGATTACTTGCACAAACCAATACCATTTCCACGTTTTATTAAAGCAATTTCTAAAATTGAGGAGAAACTTCAAAAAAAAAGTAATTCCTTATCTACTCCTCAAGAAAAATTTATAGACACAAGGCAGGATTTCATTTTTATTAAAGCTGATAAGAAAACCATTAAACTCAATTTTAAGGATATTAAATATATCGAAGGATTAGGAGATTATATTAAAATTCACACCATATCGAAAACTATTGTCAGCAAACTAACAATTAAAAAGATGGAAGAATCGTTACCCAAAAATGAATTTCCACGTGTGCATAAGTCTTTTATTGTATCACTTATTCTAATTGACTCAATAGAAGGAAATCAGATTGATATAGACGGTCAAAAGATTCCTATTGGGCAAATGTTCCGCCTCTCATTTATGGACTTAATCAACACCTATCTCAAGAAATAAATTCTAAATCAAATTACGCATAAAAAAAGGCAGACTCCACGTCTACCTTTTTTATGCTATTCGCCCTTGTTATATTTAATTCTGTCTGACCTTTTCATTCCTAAGAAAGCACTTCTTATTGATCTGTATAACGGTCTCAGAAAATCAATAAAAGGAGTTAGCGCAATCCATTTCTTTTTAATTTTTACCGTATTGATATTTTGCAATATTTCGATTAAATCTTGAGCAAGTTGTTTATAGGTATGCCTTTTATATCTATTCATGCCATACGTTACTTCAGTTGATTTTTTAACATACTTTCGAATATCTACAAGGAAACAATTTGGAGTATGCTCAATAAACTCATCCAAAGCTAAATTCATCTCAATACTTCTATTAACAGAATAACTTTCCCATTCTGCCGAAAAATTGACTTCTGAACTATTCAAAAAAACTATTGGAATGTGCATTGGAATATTGTTCCTTATAAAAGAAAGATTCCTTTTAAAATCCTTTATAGAGATTTTACCTTTGTGTTTAAATTCTTTAGAAAAGTCCTTAAGGAATTCCAAATCGAATCCTTCGCAATTACTTTTCTTATAGTATTTTATTAATGCATCCCACGTATTTTGATCTGTTAGATTACGATTATTGTTTCCAAAAGGAATTTTCAAGTCAATTTTTTTGTGCTCATAAACTTCCTGTACAATATCCATTAATAAACTATAAACTAATATGTCGTATTCCTCTGTAAAGACTCTAGAACAATAAGATTTCTTATCAATGAATGGTATTTTTTCAACCAAATAGTCCATTTGTTTTTGAGGCAGAACCTTACTATCTATAAGCATTTGAGTGTGCTCTCTGTTGACTACAAAATTGTTTTCTCCATTGTAATTCGATTCTTTTATTACCGTGCAACTATAATCATTCAAGTAGTAGAGCATCTGGAAAAGATTGCATTCCCCTTTAAACAAAATTTTATAATCTGATTTTTCAATATCAGACGCTTCCAATTTTAAACTTGTACCATCTATTACTGAAACCCAATCGGGCTTTGAAGAGGTTAACTGAATAGCAACCTCAGGTACGATATTAATATTCGGGAAACCCAAAATGGCATAAACAAATTGCTCAATCCCCAGGTTAATTA